>JASHSL010000364.1 GCA_030040855.1 Terriglobales bacterium | reverse complement strand
GACAAAATCAGGCCGCTCGTCATCGGGTCTTGCAGGCCATTGAAGAGGGCGGAAACGAAATTGCAGCCCTGGCGGATCTGATTTCGACCAGTGTCCTTCGCCGGCACCTGGAGACCATGGACCGGCTGACGATCGAATACGATTTCCTGCCCCGGGAAAGCGAGATTCTTGCTCTCCACTTCTGGGACGCGGCTTTCGCCCAGTTGAAAGATCGCGGTGTGTTGTTTTTTGAAACCGAGGGCAAGAACAAGGGTTGTTGGTGATGCGGAGGGCAGGAACCGGAAGGTCGGAGCTCCAAGATGGCAAGAACAGGGAGAACACAGAGCTTTCCGAAATAGATCAAAAGGTAATCGTTCGCTCGAGTGGAACCGTCGGCTACGTTGGCAAAGACATCGCCTATCACATGTGGAAGTTCGGCGTGCTGGGACGCGACTTCGGCTATCGTCGCTTCTACCGCTATCCAAACGGCCACGATTGCTGGATTTCGAGCACGCAAGGAGAGGCGGGACATCCCCGCTTCGGCGAGGTCCGAGAAATCTACAATGTGATCGACGCACGCCAATCCGAGGCCCAGAACACCGTCGTTGAAGCTCTGCGCAGCCTGGGCTACACCGAGCAGGCCGATCACTTCACCCATTTCTCTTATGAGATGGTTGCGCTCACGCCGCGATGTGCCGCCGAACTCGGCTACGAGTTGTCCGAGGAAGATAAGACCCGTCCGTTTATTGAAGTTTCCGGGCGCAAAGGCTTCGGAGTGAAGGCCGATGATCTGATGGACGCGCTCCTGACTTCGGCAAAGAAAGAAGTGGATGCGCGCCACCCCGAGTGGAGCGAGGCGGAACGTGCCACCATTGCCACACAAATCGCCGTTGGGGCAGTTCGCTACTTCATGCTCAAATTCACCAAATCGTCTGTGATCGCCTTCGACTTTAACGACGCCTTGAGCTTTGAAGGCGAGACCGGGCCCTATGCCCAGTACGCGGTCGTCCGCGCCAGCAACATTTTTCGCAAAGGTGGCCTTGATGCTGAGTCCTTTGCTCGAGAGCTTCCGAGCAACATTTCTCCGGCGGTGTTTTCGAGATTCTTAAGCGGGGAGGAAGCCAACGAACTGTGGCAGCTCTGGTTGACAGCCGCCAAAACCTCCGCCATCGTCGATCAGGCGATCGCAACCACGGAACCGGCCTACGTAGCCAAGCACGTTTTTCAACTGGCCCAGCTTTTCAATACCTTTTATCACCGCCACCCGATTCTTAGCGAAGCCGATGCCAGCCGAAAACAGTTCCTGTTGGCAATGGTGGCCGTGGTGCGCCGGGAATTGATCCGCTTGCTCAGCATCATGGGAATCCCCATCCCTCCGGTGATGTGAGGGAGGTTGCAGCGCCGCTACAGACCCCAAGAAGGAGGGGGTCGACGAAAGCCCCCGGCCTCAACTGCGGAAGTCCTTCGCCAGTTCCACCAAACTGCGCACCGCGATTCCCGACGGCCCTTTGGCGATCCATGGCTTGTTGTCTTCCATCCATGCCGTGCCGGCGATGTCGAGGTGAATCCAGGGTGTATCCTCGGCAAACTCTCTCAGAAACATGGCTGCGGTCACGGCCCCGCCCCAGCGTCCTCCGCTGTTCATAATGTCGGCGATGTTCGACCGAATGCTTTCTTTATATTCGTCGTCGAGCGGCAAACGCCAGAACTTCTCGCCCGAGTTGTCTAACGCGCGGCCGAAACGCTCATAGAATCTTTCATCGTTCGAAAAAACCCCGGCATTCACGTATCCAAGCGCGACCACGACCGCGCCCGTCAGGGTCGCGGCATCCACCAGGTGGGTGCATCCGAGCTTGCGTGCGTAGTGCAAACCGTCTGCCAGCACCAGGCGACCTTCGGCATCCGTGTTGATGATCTCAATGGATTTGCCGGACATAGCAATCTGAATGTCGCCCGGCTTCTGCGCCTTGCCCGACGGCATGTTCTCGGTCGCGCAAATGACGGCAATGACCTTTAGCGCGGGCTTGAGCAGAGCGATGGCACGCATGGCGCCCATCATGGCGGCACCGCCAGCCATGTCGTATTTCATCTTTTCCATGCCGTCCGCAGGTTTGATCGAGATGCCTCCGGTATCGAAGGTTATTCCCTTGCCCACCAACCCGAGCACCGGACTGGCGGGAGCATTGCTTGGTTCGTAGCGCAATACCACCAGCGCGGGCGGTTCATCGGAGCCCTGTGCAACCCCCCAAAAAGCGCCCATCTTGAGTTCTTTGATCTTGTCGGAGCCATAGATCTCATACTTCAGTCCGACTTCCTCTGCCATCTTGCGGGCGCGCTCGGCTAGAACCGTAGGAGTCATGCGATTGCTCGGCTCGTTTACCAACTCTCGAGTGAAATTCTGAGACTCGCCGATGATGCGGGCTTCTTCGATGGCACGCTGCAGCTGATCCTGATTCCCTTGTGCGACAACGATGAGGGCCTCGAGCGTTTGATCCTTGCGGTCACTCTTGTAGATGTCGGGGTCGAAGTCGCCGACGAAGGCGCCCTCGACGATCCCCTTGGCCGCCCCGACGGCATCGATTCCCGTCTCAGGAGCGGCAAATGCAAAGCTTGCAATCCCTTTCGGCTTGAGGAAGCGGGCTGCGGTGCCCGCCAATTTGCGCAGTACGGTGGTGTTAAAGTTCTCCGCCTTGCCCCCGCCAACGAGAAGCAGTCGCTTGGCTTTGAGCCCTGCCGGGCGATGCAGCAGAGTGGTTTCGAAGATCTTTCCTGAGACCTCCCCGCCAGCGATCAGTTCGGAAGCCGCCTCGCGCACAGCCGCTTCGCTGGTCTCGACACTCATTTGGCTCTTGTCTTTGTCTTTGTCTTTGTCTTTGGCGCTGCGATCGGTCGGGGTTCGATCCAGGACCACCACCGCCAGACATTCAGTTTCAGTTTCTGCAGCCGGAGATCGAGAAAGTGTGATCTTCATAACGTTCATTGCAATGATCGAGGATGATTCAGTATCGCCGTCGCCAAAGGAAAGCGCAAGACGCGGACTCTTCGATCGACGGAATCGGATGGACGCAAATCAGATGGTCAACGAGTGCCCGGTTTTGCAGAGGGTGACGGGTGGATCGGCCGGCAGGGGAAATCAGTGAGAACGAGGGCCAGCTAAGGTCCTCGTCGGCCTCTTACGATCGCTTCCCTCGCTTCGCGATCGGCGGTTCGGCGCCGTTCAGTTTCCCTCTTATCCCAGAGTTGCTTGCCCTTGGCGAGGGCCAGCTCTACCTTCACCCGACCGTTCTTAAAGTACATGCGGGTAGGTATGAGGGTCATCCCGCGCTGTTGGATTTGGCCCATCAGCCTGCGGATTTCCTCTCTATGCATGAGTAACTTGCGGGTCCGCAGCGGAGCGTGATTGAAGATGTTACCGTGTTCATAGGGGCCAATGTGGCAGTTCAGGAGCCACAGCTCGCCATCCTTAATCAATCCATAGGAATCCTTCAAGTTAACCCCGCCCGCTCGCACGGACTTGACCTCGGTACCCGTTAGCGCTACTCCGGCTTCAAATTTTTCGAGCAAGAAGTAGTTGTGCGCGGCGATCCTATTGGTAGCGGCATCTTTGTGACCGGCCGCGGTGGGATCGCGGCGCGGATTATTCTCCGGTCTAGACCGGTTCGGTGGGGTAGTCCGGTGCGGCATGGAGTGTTATTAGCTTATCGCATACGACCAGCCGATCCGAAAGCTCTCAGGAATTTTGATGGGTGAACGGCAGCCCCAGAGCCGGGCTGCATTTCAGCCGGAAACTCGCCTGCGCATAAGTCGAAGATGGGGGATCTCGAAGGCTAATTACCGACGGGTTAACTATAACCAAGACAGATACTTCGGTGTGATCTGAAGCGATGCTATAATTTTTATATTCACCTCTTAAACTGCGCACGCAAAGGTTCCTCGGAGAAGGTGCTTTACGAGTGAGGAAAGGGTTTCTAGAGTCAGCCACTATCGGCTAAGAGTCGCTCGTAGCTGGGCCTGCAAGTCTACCCAGGGCAAGAGAGGCCAGTGTGCCGAAAAGGGTGTCCGGCAGCGAACGAGGAAAGCCTGCAAATGTTGAGATCCCCCGACTGGAGATATTTCGGCAGCCAAGATTTGCTCTGCCGAGGCCCAAGGAATGGCCTGTCCAAGAACAGGGGCTGCATGGTTGAAGCCATGCCTTGGCTTTCGGTCACGGCCAACGGAGCCTGACAGTTGACTGCGTCAGGGCGAATGGTACCAAAGCAGGAAATTGGAACATGAAAGTTCTCCTCCGAACGTCGTTCATCTCATTCATAATGCTGGGGATCATCCTTCCGCTCGCTGCTGCGGATCGGGCCAAGACTCTCTACAACAAAGGCCGTGACGCCGAGGCCAAGCAAAACTACGAGCAGGCTTATGAGTGCTACAAGCAGGCCTACGATCTTAAGCCCAACAATTTAAGCTACCGCACCTCCTTTGAGCGTCTGCGTTTCCTTGCCGGAGCTTCGCATGTGCATCGAGGTCAGCTGCTGCGAGAGGCGGGCCAATTGGATGCCGCTTTGGCAGAGTTTCAAAAAGCGGTGGAAATTGATCCCTCGAGCACAATCGCCAAGCAGGAGCTGCAGCATACCCAACAGATGATCGAGGCGGCCAAGAACTTACCGAGGGCAGCCGCACCCCCTGCCCCGAATTATCTCGAGAAGAGGATCCAAGAAGCCGGCGGGCCGGTAGAATTGGCTCCCATTTCGAATGTTCCCATCAACCTGAAGATTACAGAAGACAGCAAAGTGATTTATGAAACGGTCGGCAAGCTCGCGGGAATTAATGTATTGTTCGATCCCGACTACACTTCGCGCCGCATCAAGATCGAGCTCAACAACGTCTCGCTCGAAGAGGCGCTCCAGATTATTGCGGTCGAAACCAAGACTTTTTGGCGGCCGGTGACGCCCAATACGATTTTCGTCGCCACCGACAATCCCGCCAAGCGTAAGGACCTTGAACAGGTCGTCATCAAGACTTTCTACTTGTCCAACCTCTCACAACCGCAGGAGCTGCAGGATGTCACCAATGCCCTGCGGCAGATTCTGGAAATCCAACGCGTTCAGTCCCTGCCCTCCGAAGGAGCCATTGTGGTCCGTGGCACGCCCGACCAGATGGCTCTCGCTCAGAAGCTGGTGGGCGACCTCGACAAATCGAAGGCCGAGGTAATGGTGGATGTCGCGGTGATGCAAATCAGCCGTGACAAATCACGCACCTTGGGCATCAGCCCTCCCACCAGCGGAACGATCCAACTGCAACCGAACATCACTTCAACCACCACGACTCCCACGACCGGAGCCGGCACGGTAACACCGACGACGAGTACCAGCACGCCGAACGGCATTAACTTGAACACGTTCGGCAATCTGAACGCCACCGATTTTACGGTCAATATCTCTCCAGCCACTGCGACCGCATTGTTCACCGACAGCAACACGAAACTCATTCAGAAACCACAGATTCGAGCGATTGACGGCCAGAAGGCCAGCCTCAAGATCGGACAACGAGTGCCCGTGGCGACGGGATCCTTTCAACCCGGAATCGGCGGTGTTGGGATCAACCCGCTGGTCAACACGCAATTCCAATATCTCGATGTCGGCGTGAACATTGACCTCACGCCCAAAGTCCATGCCAGCGGGGACATTACCTTGAAGATCACCATGGAAGTCTCCGAAGTCGATGGCACTTCCAGCATCGGTGGCATCACGCAGCCCATCATCGGGCAGAGAAAGATCGAACATGAGGTTCGTTTGCGAGAGGGCGAAGTCAACTTGCTGGGCGGAATGATGGAAGATCAGCAGACTCGATCCTTGACCGGGTTCCCACTTCTCTCGCAGATCCCTATCTTGCGGTACCTGTTCGGCCAAACCTCTACCGACCACAGTGAGACCGAGACAGTATTTGCGTTGATTCCGCACATCGTGCGCAAAGAAGACATTACCGATCTCAATCAGGAGGCTCTGGACGCCGGAACGGGGAGCTCGATTTCCCTGCGCCGTGTGAGCCATCCCGCCCAGGCCGCTCCACCAGCGGGTCCCAACCCGTCCTCGCAGCGGCCATCTCAGCAATCCGCGCCTCCCACCACGAGCAGTTTTGGGTTCGAGCCCCCCACCATCGTCGAGTCCCAGGGCGCGACCTTCGCCGTGAATGTCATGCTCCACGGGGCGCAGAACGCATATTCGGTCCCCTTCCAAGTAAATTACGATCCAAGAACGTTGCAGGTGGTAAATGTCTCGAATGGGACACTGTTATCGCAGGATGGTCTGGCCGTAGCGCTCGTCCATCGCGACGACGACACGACCGGAACTTTGCAAGTCACCGCGACCCGTCCGCCGGGGGCAAACGGTATCTCCGGGCAGGGAGCGGTGGCGACTTTGACCTTCATGGCCAAAGCTCCTGGACAGTCCACCCTGACGATCTCGAAAGGAGGTACGCGCGACCCGGGCATGCAACCCTCGCTGGTGGCGGGAGCCTCAGCAACGGTCACCATCCATTAGAGCACACAGCACGGCGCACTCTACGCCTGCCTTGGTCTGCAAGAAGGGGTGATCGTCGCGTTCCTTCGGTAGAAGACCTCTTATGAGATTCGCGGTCCAGAAGAACCGTTCGATCGGAAGAGCCCAACACGGCTTCACCTTGGTCGAGCTGATTGTGGCCACAACCATTCTGATGCTTTTGACCACGCTTGCTATTCCCCTGGCCCGAGTGACGATCAAGCGGGAGAAAGAACGGGAATTGCGCCAGGCCCTATGGGAAATGCGCGACGCCATCGATCGCTACAATGATGCGGCCGACCGGGGGGCATTTCAAACCAAGATCGGAACCGAGGGGTACCCCCCTGACTTGGACACGCTAGTAAAAGGTGTGGACGTGCAAGGCAAGAAGCTGAAGTTCCTGCGCCGGGTCCCCATTGATCCCATGATGAATTCGACCGATTGGGGCTTGCGCTCCATGCAGGACGATCCGACTTCGGATTCCTGGGGAGGGCAAGACGTCTTCGACGTGTTTACCAAGTCTCAGGGCACGGGGCTGGACGGAACCCAGTACAAGGATTGGTAATGGCAAGACTCGGCAACCACCGGAGCCGTGGCTTCACCCTGATCGAAATGATGATTGTCATCAGCATCATCTTGATTTTGGTTTCGGTAGCACTGCCGGCTTACAATCAATCGATCGTGCGCGCCAGAGAGTCGGTGCTAAAGCAAAACCTTTTCACCCTGCGCTCGGTGATCTCGCAATACACGTTGGACAAACAAAAAGCTCCTCAGGCCCTCGACGACCTCGTCTCCGCTGGCTATCTCAAGCAAGTCCCAATTGACCCCACCACTGGCAAAAATGATACCTGGGTGCCCGACCAGGAAGAAGACACGATTATGTCCTTGGACCAGCAACAGGACCAAGGCGGAATCGTTGACGTGCACAGTGGCTCGACAGCCGTCGGCAGCGACGGCACTCCCTACAACACTTGGTAAGCTGCCCCGGCTGGGAGGCACACCTCGGCTGGCAAGCGGGGCGCAGTCGGAAATCGCCAGGTTTGAACCCGCCAGCGGAAAGCACTACCATTAAAGTATGCCCGTCGAGACCGAATTTACGCCCTCCACCTACGTGCCGATTCGAGCCCCCCGCGGGACATCGATTTCCTGCAAGAGCTGGCAGCAAGAAGCTGCGAAGCGCATGCTGATGAACAACCTCGATGAAGAGGTTGGCGAGCGACCGCGCGATCTCGTGGTGTACGGTGGCACCGGGCGCGCTGCGCGCAGCTGGGAGGCATATCACGCCATCGTTCGTTCGCTCGAGAACCTCGAGAATGACGAAACGCTTCTCGTGCAGTCGGGAAAGCCAGTTGGGATCTTCCAAACCCACGAGCACGCGCCCCGCGTGTTGATCGCGAACTCTAACCTCGTCGGACACTGGTCGAATTGGCAGAAGTTCAATGAGCTGGAGCGCGCCGGATTGATGATGTACGGCCAGATGACGGCCGGTTCTTGGATATACATCGGCTCGCAAGGAATTATCGAGGGCACCTACGAGACTTTTTCTGCCGCTTCTGAGAAGCATTTCGGCGGTGATCTCAGTGGCAAGCTGATCGTGAGCGGCGGCATGGGTGGCATGGGCGGCGCTCAGCCTCTGGCGGCAACCATGGCTGGCGCAGCCTTTCTGGGTATTGATGTCGATCCGGAGCGCATTAAGAAACGCCTGAAAACGGGCTACTGCGACTTCATGGTCACTACCCTCGACGAGGCGTTGCGGATCCTCAAGAACGCAATTCGCAAAAAAGAGAACATCTCGGTAGGGTTGGTGGGAAACTGTGCAGACATAATTCCAGAACTCGCTGCCCGCGGAGTGGTTCCCGACATCCTTACCGATCAGACCTCGGCTCACGACCCGCTGAATGGCTACGTTCCCAACGGGATGACGCTCGATGCAGCCTTGGCGCTACGCCAACAAGATCCAGAGGCCTACCAGCAGCGTTCGCTCGATGCCATCGCCAAGCACGTCGAAGCCATGCTTCAGCTGCAGAAGATGGGATCGGTCACCTTCGACTACGGAAATAATATTCGCACCTTTGCCTTTCAGCGAGGCGTAAAGAATGCGTACGATTTTCCAGGATTTGTGCCGGCTTATATCCGTCCGCTTTTCTGCGAAGGCCGCGGTCCCTTTCGCTGGGTGGCATTGTCAGGCGAGAGCTCGGACATTCACCTCACGGACGAGCTCGTGCTGCAGTTGTTCCCGGACAATAGAATTCTTCGCCGCTGGATTGATCTGGCACGGAAGCGCATCCGCTTTCAGGGCCTCCCGGCGCGAATCTGCTGGTTGGGATATGGCGAGCGCGCAGCCTTCGGTTTAGCTATCAACGACCTGGTCAAGCGGGGCAAAATTAAAGCGCCGATCGTCATGGGCCGCGACCATCTTGACTGCGGCTCGGTTGCATCTCCCTTCCGGGAGACCGAGGGCATGCAGGACGGCAGCGATGCCGTGGCCGATTGGCCGTTGCTGAATGCATTGCTGAACACTGCTGCAGGAGCGTCCTGGGTGTCTATCCACAACGGTGGCGGGGTAGGGATCGGGTACTCCCTGCATGCCGGACAGGTTACAGTCGCCGACGGCACGGACATGATGGCCAAGCGCATCGAACGCGTCCTCACCACGGATCCGGGCATGGGGATTATCCGGCATGTGGACGCGGGCTACGATGAAGCCAAGGACTTTGCGAAGCTGAGGGGCGTAAAAGTTCCCATGCTGCCGTAGGTCTTCAGACCCCGGTTTCCCGCACCGCCAACCGATACTTGCCTGCTCGATTCCTGTCGCTGCTACACTGCTGAAGATGTCGTCCGCCTCAAAGGCCGGTTCTCAAATTCATCGTCCTGTGTTGCTGATTAACATCGGCCAGCTTCTCACTTTGCGCCAACCGAACGAGCATGGCGGGCCCCGGCGCGGCCGGGAACTGAGGGAGCTCGGCCTGATTGAAGATGCCGCAGTTCTATGCCAGGGTGGCAAGGTTGTCTTCGTTGGCAAGAGCCGAGATGCTCTTCGCGATCCGCGTAAGAAACAGCTCAAGCAAGTCATCGAGATCGATTGCAAAAGCCAAGTCGTGCTGCCCGGGTTTGTAGACTCCCATACGCATCCGGCCTTCATTTGTCCCCGGCTGGGTGATTTTGAGCAACGGATCTCGGGCGCCACTTACGAAGAAATTGCCCAAGCCGGAGGGGGCATTCGTTCAAGCGTCGAGGCGGTGCGCCAGGCCTCCCGAACTGAGCTCAGCGAGATGATCCTCGCCGGCTTCAAGCAAATGAACGAGCAGGGCACGACCACAGTGGAGGCTAAATCAGGATATGGACTCACGGTTGAGTCTGAACTGAAGTCGCTGGCAGCAATTCGGGACGCCGCGGCAAATTGGCCGGGCACAGTGGTCAGCACCTTGCTTGGCGCGCATGCCGTACCAAGAGAATATCAAGGACGCTCCTCAAGCTATGTTGACCTGGTTTGCACAGAAATGATTCCCCAAGCTGCCCGACAAAAGCTGGTACAGTTCGTCGATGTGTTTACCGATCGCGGTGCATTCAGCGTCAAAGACACAGAGACCATCTTTCAGGCGGCCGCAGACAGCGGTCTTGGGGTTCGCGCCCATGTCTGCCAACTGAGCGAAATCGCCCTCGAGCCACTACTCCGGTTTGATCCTGCATCCTTTGATCATCTGGATCACGTCCACGATCAGGACATCGCGAAACTGGCTCGAGGTAACACGATCGCAACCTTGGTTCCCGGCGCCAACTACTTTCTCGGTCTGGAGAAGTTTCCGCCGGCGCGAAAACTGATCGATGCAGGGGTGCCGGTGGCGCTGGCCACCGACTACAATCCGGGCTCATCTCCTACGCCCAGCATGCCGTTTGTACTCTCGTTGGCCTGCACCCAGATGAAGATGTTGCCGGCCGAGGCCATCGTAGCCGCAACCATCAATGGAGCCTGGGCTCTGCGACTCGAGAAACGGAAAGGATCGATTGAAGCAGGCAAGGATGCTGATCTGGCGGTTTTTGAAGTCGAAGATTATCGCGAACTGCCCTATTGGTTCGCATCGAGTCGGTGCGCGTTTACGGTATTGAACGGGTGGGTAATGACCAATGCGAGTTCTACTGAAGTCAAGTGAGAACGGATCGCGAATTGCCCTCCTCTCAACTAACGCCGACGGTGCAGAAATCTGATTCAGGGCACGGAATTCCTGTGCCTGATCGCATTACCCGAGGTTGGTCCGATGCCGTCGAGTTCCTCGCGTTGAGCGAATTCTGAGCGGTTGCTATAATCGCTGTTGTTCTGCGCCTCCTGTTAATCTTCCTGGCCGTCGGGTTTGGACGCGAAGAACTAGGACTCGGCAGCCAGGTTCGCCCAGAGAATGGCCAGGTAGCTCAGGTGGTAGAGCGCAGCCCTGAAAAGGCTGGCGTCGGCGGTTCAACTCCGTCCCTGGCCACCATGTTTTCAAGCACTTACAGGCCTCGATTCTCTCGGTTGGGTCACAATAGGTCACAATTCAGTTGACCATCCCCGTTGCTCTTGCTTCGCGGGCGGCCGCGATCCGCTCCCGGATCATGGCACCCGTTCTCTCAATCGCCCGGCGCTGTGACTCAGGAACGAATTGCGCGTAGATGTCGAGAGTGGTCTGGATGCGTGAATGGCGCATCTGTCCCTGGACATCCTTCGGATTTGGTCCAGCTTCGATCATCCAGGTCGCCCTGGACGTCCTCAGGCAACGCCAGTTCACAAAGCCGATGCCGATCTTTCGACCGGCTGGTTTGATATGGCGCGAGAGGATATTGTTATCGCGAAGCGGCGCCCCCTTCCGTAGAGACTGAAACACTAGGTCATCGGGACCATCCGACTTCACGACTTGGTACTCGCGAACAGCGCCTTGAC
>JASHSL010000033.1 GCA_030040855.1 Terriglobales bacterium | reverse complement strand
AAATCCATGGTTTACAAATATGGCTGCAGCGATGCTCGGTTTCACAAATTCGGAGGAATGGCGCTTTTGCTTTGGCACACCATCGAAGAAGCCAAGGACAATGGGCTTGAGGAGTTTGAGATGGGACGTTCCGACAGCGAGAATCTCGGCCTGATTCGATTCAAGGAACACTGGGGAGCGCTCGGCACCTCCCTCAGTTATTGGATGTATGCCCTCAGATGCGTGCATACACCCTACTCCTGGAAGAGGACTACCGTCCGGCAGGTGGTTCGATTCGCACCCGACCCGGTGCTAAGGGCGGTGGGCAAACTCCTCTACGGGCATATCGGCTGAATGGTCCTCGGTTCCGCAGACTCCGCGCAAACGGTCGATGCTTGCTCTCAAACCAACTCCACGAGACGAAACCTTGGCGGGAGTTTACCAACGGGAGGCTCCGAGGGGGTGGGCCTCGAGCCAGCGTAGGACCTGATCGGCACTCTGGTTCGGCGGGAACACGGGATAGAAGACGTGCTCGACCCTGCTGTCGCGAACCATCAAGGTCAAGCGTTTGAGGAACCTCGTTCCCTCCACGGTAAACGTCGGTAAGCCTAGGGCGTTAGCAAAGCGAAAGTCGGAATCGCTCAGCACTTCGAAGGGAAGCTGAAGCCGAGCAGCCATCTCTTGCTGGTACTCCGTGGTCTGAGTGCTCAATCCGAAGACTTCGGCGTTGAGATGCTTCAGCTGCTCATAGTGGTCCCGGAAGCCCCGGGTCTGAGGCGTGCAGCCGCGAGCACCTGGGATCCGATCCCAGCCTTGGGGAAGCGGTTGGTTCGGTACGCCGGTCATCGGATAGCAATAGATCAGGGTTCTTGGGGCGCTCAGGGCTCCAAGATCGACGATCCTTCCCCCCGTGGAGCGCAGTGCAATGTGGGGGATGGGCATACCAGGAAGATGATCCGCCGCGCCATCGTCCACCGGCTCGGGAAGATCGGGAGGAAGGGGAAAGTCGACCTGCTGCTGGGCTGCCATGGGTCCGCTGTCTATCAAACTAGGGTAGCTTCTTCTGTCGCCTGTCACAAGCTTTGAATACCCCATCCGATGGTCATAGGGCGACCGGGGCGGACCACGAGTTGCACTATTAAGTTATTGCAGAATCGAGACTTATTTTCCCCCTACTTTCGGCCTGGTCCTTTTCCGGGAAGTGCAAGGAAAAGAGACGTGGTATGATAGTTGGACTTCCCCCGAAATTGGGCGCCATTAGGCGACTGATACCCCGAACCTGAATCCCCAAGAAAGGCCCTTCGTAAGCATGTTAGATACCGCTGTTGTCGGCGCAGGTCCCTACGGCCTGTCTGTGGCTGCACATTTAAGAAATTGCAACATTCCCTTCCGTATTTTTGGCCGTCCTATGGACAGCTGGGTGGCTCATATGCCGAAAGGCATGCTTCTCAAGTCCGACGGATTTGCTTCGAACATCTACGATCCGAACGCTGAATTCACGCTCAAGCGGTTTTGTGCCGAGAGACAGATCGAGTATGCCGACACGGGCATTCCCGTGCGGCTCGATACCTTCTCCGCCTATGGTTTGGCCTTCCGCGAGCGCATGGTTCCAGAGCTTGAGGACAAATTGGTGGCCAGTGTCGATCGTGCGCCGAACGGATTTCTGCTGCGGCTGGATGACGGCGAGACGATTTCGGCGCGCAGGGTGGTCCTGGCAGTTGGCATTACGCACTTTGAGTATGTGCCGGAAAACCTGGCACAATTGCCGAAGCAATTTCTGTCGCACAGTTATCGCCACCGCGACCTGGAGCCCTTCAAGGGACACAGTGTCATCGTGATTGGGGGTGGTTCTTCGGCCATCGATGTGGCGTACCTGCTCGAGGAAGCCGGCGCCGACGTACAGCTTGTCAGTCGGCGACAGGAATTGAAATTTCATACCAAGCCGACCGGCAAACCTCGGTCTTGGTGGCAGCAAATTCGGCATCCGCAATCGGGACTGGGTCCCGGTCTGCGCTCCCGCTTCTTTTCCGATTTTCCCATGCTGTTTCACCCTCTGCCCGAACAACTGCGCCTGGAGCTCGTGCGCACCACGCTTGGTCCTTCGGGCGGGTGGTTTGCCAGGGATAAAGTGATTGGCAAAGTTCCGCTCCTGCTGGGGCAAACCCCAGAACGGGCCTCTATCCAGGACGGCCGAGTGCATCTTGAGCTCGGCGGCGCGGATGGCAGCGAGCGCAAAATTCAGGCAGAACATGTAATCGCCGGCACCGGCTATAAGGTGGATCTGGAGCGCTTGCGATTCCTCAGTCCGGAGATTCGCAGCAAGCTCAAAAGCGTCCAGCGCACACCGGTGCTCTCGACCAGCTTCGAGTCGTCCATACCCGGACTCTATTTCGTCGGAGTCGCGGCTGCGAACAGCTTCGGACCAGTCATGCGGTTCGCCTTTGGAGCAGGCTTCGCCGCCCGGACTGTTTCCACGGCCATCCAGCAGTCGCTTTCGCGGGAACCAGCGCTGATGCCGGTGCGCAGCGTTGCCAGCACGGCCAAGTGAGGGAACGACGCATGGCGAACAACGGCCCGAGGTACGTCGCCGGGCCGCGGGTGGGAACATGAAGAGAGAAACCATCGCTATTCACGGTGGTTGGGACGGTGATCCCACAACCAAGGCGGTCGCCGTCCCGATTTACCAGACCATCGCGTTCGAGTTCGACAGTGCTGAACATGGAGCCGCTCTGTTCAATCTCGAAGTGGAAGGGAACATCTACACTCGGATTGGAAATCCCACCAACGCCGTCCTCGAGAAACGCGTGGCCGCGCTCGAAGGCGGGCTCGAAGCGCTCAGCGTCAGTTCCGGAATGGCGGCCATTGAGTACTCGCTCATCAATATCGCCGAGGCGGGCAATAACATCGTTTCTCTGCCTCAGCTTTACGGCGCCACCTACACTCTGTTGGCCCACATTCTGCCGAAACGGGGTATCAGTTCGCGTTTCTCCGCGAGCGATGATCCCGCCGAGGTGGACAAGCTGATCGACGAGAACACCCGGGCGGTGTATTGCGAAAGTGTTGGGAATCCGGCCGGCAATGTCGCCGATATCGAGGGCCTGGCGCGGGTTGCGCACAAACACGGTGTTCCTTTGATCGTGGATAACACGATTGCAACCCCGATCTTGCTGCGGCCGATTGAGTGCGGAGCCGATGTTGTGGTGCATTCCATGACGAAGTTTATGGGAGGTCACGGCACCACCCTGGGCGGAATGATCGTGGACAGTGGCAAGTTCCCCTGGCGTGATTATCCCGAGCGCTTTTACATGCTGAACCGGCCGGAGATCGCCTATCACGGGGTTGTCTACGTTGAGCACTATGGGGACGCGGCGTACGTGGCTCGCTGCCGCACGGTCTGCCAGCGAAATACCGGTGCGACCTTGTCTCCCTTCAACGGCTTCCTGCTTCTACAGGGCGTGGAAACGCTTGCCCTGCGCGTGGAACGACATGTGGAGAACGCCCGACAAGTGGCCGAGTTCTTGCGCGGGCATCCCGTGGTGGAATGGGTCAACTACGCGGGATTTCCCGACAATCCCTTGTATCCGATGGCACAACGCTATCTGGGCTCGAAACGCTGTTCCCTGCTCACGTTCGGAGTGAAAGGGGGATTTGAGGCAGGCAAGAGGTGCTTCAACGCCCTGCGCCTGTTCAAGCGAATGGTCAACATGGGGGACGCCAAATCGCTGGCGTGTCATCCTGCGTCGACGACGCATCGCCAGCTCACGCCGGAGGAACAATTGCAGGTGGGCGTCACGCCAGAGATGATTCGGCTAAGTGTGGGCATCGAGCATATCGACGATATTATCGAAGACCTGGCGCAGGCTCTCGAGCAGTCCAAGCGAGAAGCCTCGGAAGCAGTTGCGATCAGTGTGGGGGGACGGTAATGCCACTTCTGCTCGAGCAAGTACGAGTGCCCACTCGCTGGCGAGAGAGACAGAGTTCCTGCGATGGAGGATCGCACCGCGATTACTTGCCGTTTGTGAATGTGGTCAAGATCGCGCTCGTCAACAATATGCCCGATCCGGCTCTGGAAGATACGGAAATGCAATTTTTCGGGCTGCTCGATGCCGCCTGCGGCGACCTTCCGGTCTTCGTCAAACTCTATTGTCTGGCGGGGATTCCTCGAGGGGATCGCGTACAGCCGCATGTCAAGCGCTGCTATTTCGGCATCGACGATCTTTGGAAAGACCAGTTTGATGCAGCGATCATCACCGGCACCGAACCGCATCAACCCGACTTGCGGCAGGAACCGTACTGGGGCGAGCTGGTCAAGGTACTGGAGTGGGCCGAGCGCCATACCGTCTCGACCGTCTTGTCGTGCCTGGCGGCGCATGCGAGTGTCCTCCACAGCGACGGGATTCAGCGCCGTCGCTTGAGCGACAAGCGCTTTGGCGTGTTCGACGCCAGAAAAGTCCGCGAACACCCACTCACTTCCGAGATCGCGAGTCCGGTGCGGTTTCCGCATTCTCGCTGGAATGAAGTGCGGGCCGAGGAGCTCGATCGCTGCGGCTACGCTGTCCTGACGGAGTCGGAGAGGGCGGGAGTTGACGTGTTCGTGAAGCATAAAGGGAAGAGCCTTTTCGTGCACTTCCAAGGTCATCCCGAGTACGGTGCGCAGACCTTGCAGAAAGAGTACCGACGGGATATCAAGAGATTCCTGCGAGGAGAGAGAGAGACGTATCCCTCGCCGCCGGAAGGATACTTCGATGCGATGGCGACCGAAGCGCTGGCAGATTTTGAAAAGAGGGCCCTGTCGGATCGCCGAGAGGAGATCATGGCGGAGTTTCCTGCCTCTGCCGAGGGGGCGTTCCAGAGCGCATGGACTTCTTCTGCCATCGGCCTCTATCGCAACTGGTTGCGCTACCTGGCATCGAGAAAAGCGGAGCTGACCACGTTTCCAGCTGCGGTCGAACTCTATCATCAGTCAGGAAAACGATCTGCAGTTTCGTAAACAGTAAGAGCCCGGGTTCAAAAGCGGTTTCATCTTCACCTGTGGGACGGGAGCGACGAAACTCGCTCCGCCCCAAGCACAGGCGTCGAATGGCGAAGTCCTCAGCGACCAGAGGGAGCGCGAGTGGGCTCCGTTGGAGGGGAGGGCCAGGCGCCGCTCGAACCGCTCCTGTGCCCCAGCACGCGAAGTAACAACGATTACCTCTTATCATGTATCGACTAAACAGAATACTTCGCCCCGGCGACGTCGTGGTGGTGAAGAGTGCGCATGAGATCCTCGAGACTTTGGACTCTGAGGGAACCCTCGACCGCCTGCCTTTTATGCCCGAGATGGCCGACTATTGCGGCCGAAGATTTCGCGTGTCGAAAAAGGTCCTGAAGACTTGTTACTACGGACCGAGCACGGGAATGCGGACGTTTCCTGCGGATGATGTTGTTATCCTCGAGGGAGTGCGCTGCTCCGGCGCCGCGCATGATGGTTGCCAAAAAGCGTGCAACATTTTCTGGCGCGAAGCCTGGCTTCGCCGGGTCGATGCGCCCAAGGGCCTGAGAGTCGTTCCTGCCGAGAGCGGCCAGCAACAACTGCGGTCTCGCCTCAAGACCAAGACCGGGCCCAACACTTACTTTTGTCAGGCCAGCGAAATCCTGAATGCGACCAGTGATCTGTCGCGAGGCGAGCGATTGTGGAAATGTGTGGACGAAGTGCGCTGGGGAAACTGCGGCGCGGTAGAGATGGTACGACGGATCGGCGTATGGCTTTTCTGGAGGGTTCGGAGGAGTTTTCTGGGCCACTATGGACGCGGGACCAACAAATCCACGCCCACGGAAAGCCTGGCCCTACGACCCGGCGAATGGGTCGAAGTCAAACCGATGAAGTCGATCACCAAGACGTTGAACGAACGGTCGCATAACCGGGGACTGTCCTTCACCCCAGCCATGGGTCGGCTCTGCGGCGAGCAATACCGGGTCGATCGAAAACTGGAGAAGATCATCGTGGACGGGACGGGGGTGATGCGGACGATGCGCGATACGGTGTTTCTCGAAGGCTCGCTCTGCGGATGCTCCTGTGTAGCCTTCGGCGGGTGTCCTCGCGGAGAATACGCTTACTGGCGGGAAATCTGGCTTCGCCGATTGCAAGCTCAAGAAGATCCGCCTGCGACTTGGCTGCGCACCGGATCCTAAGGGAAACCCTCTTGAGGAAGCTGGAACCGTCGCGAGGGGCCAGTGCTCGCGGGCTTTGCCTCGCGTTTCTTGGAAGGGCGAATTGGCATCACCGAACAAAACGTACGAGAACGTTGCGGAGCTTCTGCGCAATCTCCCGGAACGAATCAGCGACGTCGTCACAGCTTGGGCTGAGTCGGCGCCGAATCAACTCGCGTTGGTGGACTCGGGCGGCACTTTAACCTATGGGCAGCTCGCCCAGAGAGTCGCCGCAGCGCGAACCTGGCTGCACGATTCCGGTGTGAGGCCGGGAGATCGGGTCATGATGGTTTCAGAGAACTGCCGTCCATTCGTGGCTACGCTCCTGGCCACGGCTGCCCTGGACGCCTGGCCCGTGCTGGTCAATGCCCGCCTGTCGGCCAGCGAGGTCGACGCCATCTGGAAGCACTGCGGGGCTCGTCGCGTCCTTTTCAGCACAAGCGTGTCCCCCCAGGCCCGGGAGCACGCGAAACGGCATGGAGCTTCTGTCCACGAATTGCCCGGCTTGGGTCAGGTCATGATCGGCCCGCTGCAGCCAGAAGCTCAGCCCGAGCCGATCGAGGCAGAGATCGGGGATCGAGTTGCCGCCCTCATCTACACCTCCGGCACAACCGGCCTTCCCAAGGGTGTGATGTTGACCCACCGCGGCCTCCTCTTCGTCGCGGCGGTGTCGGCACGAATTCGAAGCCTGACGCCGGACGATCGCCTTTACGGCGTTCTGCCGATGTCCCACGCGGTCGGTTTGTCGGTCGTTCTCTTGGGCTCGCTGATCAGCGGGGCGACGCTTTTCTTGGCCCACCGCTTCGATCCTGTGGCGGTGCTCACGGCGCTCCAGAAAGAGCGATTGACAGTGGTGCTGGGCACGCCCGCCATGTTTTCCCTGTTGCTCGACTACGCAAAATTGAAGGGATTCCAGTCCTTGCGCTTTCCCTCGCTTCGTATCCTTTCCTCTTCCGGTGCTCCCCTGCAGCCTGCGGTCAAATCGCAGGTGGAGAGCCTGTTCGGCATGGCGCTTCACAACGGATACGGGGTGACCGAATGCTCTCCCAACATCTCCCAGGCGGTGGTTGGAGAAGTTCGCACCGACACTTCGGTGGGGCGAGTGCTGCCCGGAGTGGAAACTCGGCTGCTGAACGCCCAGGGCAAAGAAGTAGCCGAAGGAGAGGTCGGCGAATTGCACGTGCGCGGTCCGAATGTCATGAAGGGTTATTACCATGCCCCGGAGGAGACCGCCGCCGCGATTGATGCCGAGGGTTGGTTCAACACGCGCGACCTCGCGCGCCTGGAAAATGGAAACCTATTCATCGTGGGACGAACGAAAGAGCTCATCGTTCGCTTCGGCCTCAACGTCTACCCGGCTGAAGTCGAAGCCGTCCTCAATGCGTATCCGGGAGTCGCCCGGGCCGCAGTCATTGGACGATCCGTCGAAGGGACCAAAGGAGACGAGGAAGTCATTGCCTTTGTGCAACTCGCGCCGGGATGTTCGCTCGCCGAAGCCGAGCTCGCGCAACATGCGGCGCAAAACCTTGCGTCCTATAAACGGCCTAGCCAAATCCGCTTCGTTCCAACCATGCCGCTCACGGCCAACGGAAAAGTGATCAAGGGTGAGCTGGCGAAGTTGGTCGAGAACCCCGAAACCCGCTAACCGCCAGGTCTCTCTAAAGGTACTTCGATCAAGGTCGGCCCCTCCCCCCCCAATCCTGCCCGCAGCGCCTCCACAAAGTCATCGAGCGAAGCAACCTGAGTGCCGGGCACGCCCATGCCTTTTGCCATGAGCACCCAGTCGAGATCGGGACGGTCTATCTCGAACATTTCCCGGGCTTGCGGCCCAGGATTGCCCACCCCGAGATAGGAAAACTCTCGTTTCAGGACGGCGTAATCGCGGTTGGCAAACACCA
>JASHSL010000363.1 GCA_030040855.1 Terriglobales bacterium | reverse complement strand
GTTGCAGGGACGGGCAGCGCTTACGCAGTCACGAACCTCACACCCGTGGCATAATGTCGGAAGTCAACGGACCGGAGCCGAATCATGAGCACACAGGTCGAACCTGTCGCCAAGACATTGCCCGCACGCTACTACACCGATCCCGAGGTGTTCCGAGAGGAGATGGAGCGATTCTTTTGCCAATCTTGGGTGTGCGCCGGGCGTGCCGCTCAAATCCCGAAGGTTGGGGACTATTTTCTGCGCGAAATTGCGGGCGAGAGCATCATCATTACTCGCGACCAGAGCGGCGGGGTACGTGCATACTTCAATGTCTGCCGCCACCGCGGCACTCGCATTGCCACCCGAGCGGAAGGAAACTTCGCCGGCCGCATACAGTGTGGGTACCACGGTTGGACCTATGGTCTCGACGGGCGGCTGATCGGGGCGCCTCATATGGACGAAAGTCCGGGCTTCTGCCGCGAGGATTATCCGCTGAACAAGGTGCACTCAGCCGTCTGGGACGGCCACATCTTTGTCAATTTGGATCCTCACCCCGAGCCGCTGGAGCAACAACTGGATGACTTGCCGCAAAGGTTTGCTCCCTGGGGCATGGCCGAATTGCGTCTGTATAAGCGCATGCTGTATGAGGTAAAGGCGAATTGGAAGCTGATCATCTTGAACTACAACGAGTGCCTGCATTGTCCCGTGCTGCACCCTACGCTCAACCGCTTAACAAATTATCTGGGTGCGGACAACGAGGTTCCCCATCCTACCTACATCGGGGGCGCGATGGGGTTTCGCAACGGTGCCGAAACCATGAGTGTCGACGGTCAGCGCAGGCGCGATTTTCTTCCCGGGCTGCACGGGGAGGAGTGCCAGAAGGTTTGCTACTACGCAATTTATCCCAACTTTCTGCTCAGCCTGCATCCTGACTACATGATGACGCACACGCTCTGGCCCCGCGCCGTGGACCGTACGGAGATTATCTGCGAGTGGCACTTCCATCCTGCCGAGATGGCAAAGAGCGATTTCCAGGCCAACGACGCGGTCGATTTCTGGGATCTCACAAACCGAGAGGATTGGGGTATCTCCGAGCTCTCGCAATTGGGAATTCAGTCCCGTGCCTACCGGCCGGGGCCCTACTCGGGGCGAGAGGCGCTGCTCCATGCCTTTGATGCCGTGGTCCTCGAGCGGGAGCGGCAAAGCAAGAGCCGCCGTCTTTAGCTCGCAAGCTTTTCGCGTGGAGAGCTCGGCGGGGCTGTTCAACTGGCTTCTGACGTCGGAATCACCATTGTAGCTTCGGCTTTCTCACTCTCATCGGCGACCTTTCGCAGGGACAGCCGTTCCCGATGTGCCAACAACAGACCCAGCGGGGTCACCGCCACGAAACTGACCAGCCACAGCAGAATGCCGCAACTCACCGCTAATTCCCGTGGCACCTGGAATACCTTGTCCAGAGCCTCGATGGTCGCGAGCTGCGAGCCGCCACCAACGCCGGGCAACTGCAGCATGGAACCGACCATGCTTGAGCCCATCAGCAGCAGGACCTGGCTGACGCTCATCGTCTGCATCGGCGCGCCATAGGCGCGGGTTACCTGTTCATAGCAGACGGCGATCAGCCACCACATCAGGAGCGAAATCAGTGCCAGTTGAAGAAACGAAAATGGACCATGGATCGTATGCAGGCCGCGAGCGAATTCCCGCACCCGCTGAGCGATGCGATGCCCAAGGTTCTGGGCGAGATGGGAAAGGCGCCTTTCTGTCCAATCCGCGATCCTGGGCCCCTGGTAACTTACCAGCATAGCCATGGCGAACAGGAGAAGAACCAAGCCTGACAAAAGATATCCGGTTAGGTGCAGCCAATGGTAATAGATGGGACGCGCCATGGCGAACGTCCGCAATTTCGTGGGCAGGAAGATCCCACCGACCATCAAGACCGTGAACGAACCCAAGTCGAAGATGCGTTCCACGGTCCACACCGCCAGCTGCGAGGCAAAGCTGAGGTTGACCCGCCGGGCGATCAAGTAGGGGCGGATCAGTTCTCCTGGACGGCCAAGGATCACAAGTCCGGTAAACCCTACCACTGTGGGAGAGATCAGTGCCGCGGTGGAAGCGTTCTTGCGCGCCGGGCGGAGAAAGATCTTCCAGCGCAGGGCGCGAAGAATGTAGGCGAAGTAAATCAGCAGGACGCCTTGGGCGACCTGGCGCCAGCTTACCTCCCGGGTGTGCTCCAGGAATTTGTTCCAATCAAACGTCCGCCATTCCCGGAATTGCAGATACACCAGTACGAGGAGGACCGCCAAAAGCAGTCCGTAGATCGCGCTGCGCTGCTTATTCATCGGGTACGGAATTCTGGCCGGTACTCAACACAGGGTTTGCCTGTCCCAAGGTAAACGACCTAGGCGCAGGGGTCAAACCCGCCGATTGCGGCCATCGCGGTCGGCAACGAACCTGAGACTGAGACATTGGGGAAAGGCGAACCCAGGTTGGGCAGAGATTAGGGGACCCGTCCCCGAGTGCTGTGTGGTTCGGAGTCTGCCAGCACCGAGCGCTGGGCCTTGGAGGTCGTTTGCCTGGTTTCTATGGACTGCCCGGTCTTTTTTGCCGGTGCCGTCTTGCGCTCCGCCAGTTTCTTGCGATTGAAATCGCGGACGATCTTCGCCACGTAAGCCCGGGTCTCCGGATAGGGAGGAACCCCGGCATAGTGCTCGACCGGACGCGGCCCCGCATTGTAAGCGGCTAACGCCTTGAGCAGATCAAAGTTGTAGCGCTCCAGCAATTCCCGCAGGTAGCGGGTGCCGCCGTCAACATTGGCGCGGGGATCGAAGGCATTCCTGACCCCCAATTGCGACGAAGTTCTTGGCATCAGTTGCATCAGGCCTTGTGCACCCTTGGGCGATACCGCCAGCGGGTTGAAACCGCTCTCGGCGTGGATGACGCTGTTGACCAGGTCGGGATCGAGGTGGTAGCGCCGACTTGCCTGCGTAACTAAGTCGGGCAGTTTCTGGCCATCTTCCCCAGCGGCGGGTGTAGTTGGTCCGACATCGGGCTCAAAGTGGTCGATCTCACTGCTGGGCACATCGACGTATTCGCTTTCACCCGCTCCCATATAAAGACGGATCACCGAGCCCTGCGCTTCCCTCCTTTCATGCCGGATGGAGAAGCCGTTGCGCAACACCGCGACGTCAGACCCGAGTCCGGGAATGGAGACGGCCATCAGCGCCAGGCCGAAAACGACTTTGGATGCGATGGTCATCGGCTGGTCTCACCCGGGGAGTTTCTCGCCCGGAATCTGAACAACGATGACTCCTCTCTCGCCAAACCGCCAAACAATGTGGACCTGTTCCGGAAGCGGCGCAAAGACGACCGGAGGGCAGAACGAACCGTTCCTCTTCTAACTTCGGTCGCCTAGTACCTGGTCGATCGCAGCGGCAACCCCATTTTGATCATTGGCCCGCGTCACCGTCCAGCCCCTGGTCCGCAGGTCTTCCGCTGCATTTCCCATGATAAACGGGAATCCCGCGAAGGCAAGCATTTCGACGTCATTGTAGTTGTCACCAATGGCCATGACCTGTTCGCGGGGGAGACCGCGATAATGGGCCCATCGCTCGAGCGCATGTCCCTTCGAACATTTTTTGTTCAAAACGTCCACGATCGAAAGATCGCGCAGCGGATACTCGGTGCGCAGGACGGTAATTTCTGATTGCAGCCCGCACCCGGCGAGATCTTTCAGGGCCAGGTGCATGTGAGCAATGGAGCCGCAGAACATTGCCTGAACCGGGTCACTCGTGAGCGAACGCTCAAGGGGAACGACAAAATCGATGTATTCCATGTTCTTCTCCAGCCAGTTCCGAATGCTGTTGTTCAATTCGCGCATGTGCTCGAGCACGAGCGCTCCCTTGCCATCCACATCGAAGGTGAGTACTGTGTTGCCGCGAAATTCACGCATGGCGGCGCAAAGTTTGCGGCAGGTCTCAACCGGCAACAAATCTCGATGGAAGGTCTCTCCCGACAGCGAACGCGTGATGGCGCCGTTCGAGCTGATCAGCCAAAGGTCAAAACCGAGCTGCCGGGCGATGGGGAGAGCAAAAGCATGGCGCCGGCCGGTGACCAGCATGATTTCGATTCCTTCCCGGTGGGCACGGCGCATGGCGGCTAGGTCAATCTCCGAGATCTGATATTGAGGATTCAGCAGGGTGCCGTCGATATCGGCAGCCAGGAGGTGGATGGCAGGTCTCACCATTGGTCATTCTAGCAAGGGTTTCGAAAGACCGGCTTATGGTTAATGATTCGATACCGGATCTCTGACACGCGGGACGAGAGACCTGTTATAGTTCGCATCAGCCGATGGGATCCCTACTATTTTTTGCCTTCTCGTGGTGGGCCATCTTGCTGCGAGTCGTGGCTATTGTTCACTTCATCCGACGTCGTCCCGATTTTTTTTGGTTGTGGATCATCCTGATTCACTGGTTGGGCGCGCTCGTATACATCGCGGTCGAGGTGATCCCTGACGCTGGATTGATGCGACAATCCTTCAAAGTATTCCCGCGTCGCAAGCGAATTCGCGAGCTGGAGTTAGCCATTTTGGACAACCCCTCGGCCGGCAATTATGAGGAACTTGCCGACCTGTATTTCGAAGAAGGCAGTTTCGGGCGAGCCCGTCAGGCATACGACCGCGCCATCTCTTCGCGCACCGATTCGCCCGATCCTTTCTACCGCCGCGGCATTGCCGAGATTGAGCTCGGAGATTTCTCCGCCGCAATCGCGGATCTTGAGCCGGTCGTAGCCAAGGATCCCAAGTATGACTTTCAGCGTGCTGCTGCCCTGCTGGCTCATGCCTACGCGAACGTGGGACTCGCGTCCAAGGCCGAAGCTTTGTTTCAGGAAGTCACAAAGGTTTCAACCTCCTCGGAAACCTACTACAACTACGCTTGTTTCTTGGCTTCGCAAAAGCGAACCGAGGAGGCTCGGGATTGGGCGCAACGCATTTTGGCCAAGAAGGGGACCATGCCCGGATACTTGCGGCGTCGCGAACGTCCTTGGTTTCGCAAAGCCAACGCCCTGCTGCGGCGTTTGTCTGCCTAAGTCTCAGCACCATGGCAAGGAGTTTGGCGGGGCGAAGGATTTGCGCCGGCCAGGGAGGGCGAAGCCTGACGAGCTGCGGCTCTCGTCTAAGCTCCTCCGGCTATCGACCGTGTAGCTCTTGCCGGCGCGGACCGCGAAAGCTCATGAAAATGCCAAGCTTAGTCGACTCTGGTTACCTCTATGTTCTGTGGAAATCAGCGCCTAACCGTAGTTTGGATCAGGCATGGGGTTGCACCATGCTCGGTCTGTTGCCGTCGTCCGCTTCTATTCGGCCTGGCGGTTTTTAAAGGGCTTTTATCCTGAAAAATACAGTATCAGCCCGATAGCTAGCTCTTCGGCTGATCAAATATGAATAAGACTACCCCAACGCGAAGGAGACGGAAGGCAGGCGTTGGTGACTTCCCCTTTTGCAGCCAGCGCCTGCCGCCTCCCCAATTTCGGATCTCCTTGGCGAAAACAGCACTCAAGCTGATCCTCCTCACGCTTAGCGTCGGATCGATCCGCCACGCGTAATACGGAAGAGTCATGTCCGAGAAGGGTTCTTCGCTCGCGCGAACTAAGGATCGGCAGGTCGTTGCTCCCCCGGCATCTCCCGGGTGAGGGCAAGGGGAAACAAGGGAACTACCTTGACGCCTCGGCTCAGATCGAAGGCCAAAGAAAGAGTGGAGGAACAGCGCCCGCACAACCAGAAATGGGCCATGCGGCGGACCCGCTTTCGAGATGAAGCCTTGGACATGCCGGCATCGTGAGAACGCACCTCAAATTGAAACAGGCGTCCGTCGAAAAGGTAATGCAGAGGAGTAGCGCAGACCGGATTGGCACATTGCGTGATCATTCTGCGTAATCAACGATGGAGAGGACCAGCGCCCTTGACCTCTATATCGCACAAATCCCATGCCGATCGAATACAGTGAATGCTGTATTCTTATTTCTAATGGCACCGTCCCGATGGGAGTGAGCCGAGGGGATGTTAACCAGCAGGAGAGCGGTCGCGCAGTCCCTCAAGCTTGGCTGACAGGAAGAGATTTCTTTCCTCGAAAGAACGTTCCACCTTCGATGACTGCTTCCACTGCGTGGACAAGATCGCGGCCGGCTTCGCTTTTGCAGACCGCGCCACGGATCGCTCGATTGTGGATGCTGTCGAGAAGTTCATCGGAAAGATGCAAGGAGAAGAGGATAATGGGGATGTCGGGATAGAATGCTGCAATGCGATTCGCCGCCTCGATGCCATTCATGGTGGGCATGGCAATGTCGAGGATGATGACGTCCGGACGGCATTCGATGGCTCTGTCTACGGCTTCTTTACCGTTGCTGGCCTCAGCGCATACCCTCCAGTCGGATCGGACTTCGAGAAGGTTTCGAATTCCCAATCTCATGACTTCGTGATCGTCGGCAACGAGAATTCTAATGGTGGAGGCCGGATCCTTGAGGGAAGAATGCCGCGTTTCAGGGTTCGTCATCGCAGTCAAGAACTCTCGTGCATCCTTGCATCTGCTGCGGCTGCATCGGCCAGAGGATGAAACCACGCCGCAGAAAATTTCGTTATCTCCCTCGGTGGCGGCTCCGACCGGAAGCTACTTGCTTGGTTGGATGCTGCAACCGCACTCAGAAAACGATTGCCAGCCATTATTCTGTTTTCGCCAAAACAGGCAATGGCTCCCGCGGGTAGGGCTTTGGCACCATAGTTGTAAGCCGCGGACGATGGGGAAGCGAACAACTAGGAGCACGCTCGAGAACGAGTGTCAGCCAGGTCGGCCGTGAATTGGGCGAAGGAGGAGACGGTGCGAGGGTGTGGCAGAGACGATCCGCGGCTAGGCGAGCGATCATTGCAGACGAAATTTCAGCAGCCGGGGCGCTATCGGCCTCGGGCGCGCCGGCGTCTAACGGAAGGGGATCTCGAAACGGCCAGGTATGCTCAGCTCGCAAGGCGCTCCAAGCAGTGGAACGACCGCAGTTCTGGTTTTCCGAGGGCCGGGAGCTGGAGTCTGATCCCGCAAGCCAGGCAGCGGCTTCGTCGATCCTGAGTTCATCAGCATGCGCCTTCTCCTCGACATCTTCGCGCAGACTTTGCGCACGCTTTGGGAACATAAGTTGCGTTCCTTCCTTACCATGTTTGGCATCGCCTGGGGTCTTGGATCCTTGCTGCTGCTGGTGGGTTTGGGAGAGGGCTTTCGAACCGGCCAGCGCAAACAATTCAATGAACTGGGCGAGAACGTCATGTTCATCTGGGGGGGACGCGCTCCCGCCGTCAACGGCAGCTTCACCAGCATGCGGCAGTACTATCTGTCCTTCAAAGACTATGAGGATATTGTCGCCCAATGTCCCGACGTCCAACTTGCGGTTCCCGTGATTCAGCGGAACGATGTGCGTGCGGTCAGCGACTTTTATCAAAGCAGTGGCCAGATGCTCGGGGTTCTGCCGAATTTCAACCAGATCCGGTACACGCCCATCGCCGAAGGCCGTTGGTTAGACGAACTCGACAATGTCCAGAAGCGACGCGTGGTGGTGCTCGGGGACGAGACGCGACGTCTTTTGTTTCCTGGGCGTCCCGCCATCGGCAGCACCCTGCTGCTGAACGGAATCCGCTTCCAGGTGGTGGGCACACTGAAGCGCATCGGACACGGCGACAATACGAACCAAAACCTAAAGAACTACATGCCGTACACCACCATGCATGAGAATTTCCCGCCCCTGAACGTGGGCGACGTTCCTGACGCCATCTCCACCATCGACTATCAGCCCAGGTCGCGGGCGCTGCATGAGGCGGCCAAGTTGGAGGTGCACAAGGTCATCGCCCGCAATCACGGGTTCGACTATCGCGACCTCGACGCCTTCGACGAGTGGGACACCGTCAAGACGGTCGATCAAATTGGCAAGATCTTCGATGTCATGGATTTTTTTCTGGGTAGCGTTGGACTGGTAACGCTGGCTTTGGGCGCCATCGGCATCATCAACATCATGCTGGTCTCGGTCGCCGATCGTACCCGGGAGATCGGTCTGCGCAAGGCCTTGGGAGCCACCAACCGCAACATCTTGTTCCAGTTTTTTTCCGAGGGCGCATTCTTGACCCTGCTGAGTGGAGGAATCGGCATGGCCTCCGCGACGGCGCTGATGGCGGCGTTATCGACTTTGCCCTCCCCTCCGGGATGGGACACTCCCAAGCTGGTGCCCGCGACGGCGGTTCTGGCCATCGTCTCACTGGCCATTGCCGGCATTGCCGCCGGGTTATATCCGGCGCGCAAAGCTGCCATGTTGCCCCCGGTTGAGGCGCTGCGCAGGGAATAGAGTCATGAAGCGCGATCTTCTGCGACAAAGCTATCGGGCTATGCGGCATGATCTCCGCAAGACTGTGCTGACCATGCTCGGCATGGCATGGGGCATCGCCACGGTGGCCGTCCTGCTCGCCTATGGCGACGGCTTTGGCCGCGCCATCGACAATATTTTTGAAAGTTTTGGCGCAACCGCCGTAGGCATCTTTCCCAATCGCACCTCCGAACAGGCGGGCGGCAACAAGGCGGGTGTGGAGGTGCGTTTTACCAATAAGGATGTCGAACTGCTCGAGAACGTGTTGCCCTTGGTGCGCCATGTTTCCAGACACTCGCAGAAGCAGTCCGTGGTGCAACATGGGGAGCGTTCCTACAGCTTCCCGGTTCTCGGGCTCGACCCGCCGATTTACGATATTTGGAACCTGCAGCTCGCCGACGGCCGTTTCTTCGATGACCAGGATGATCTGGGGCACGGACTTTATGCCGTGATGGGATCGGAGGCCAAAGACAAATTGTTTTCCGGAATGCCGGCTGTGGGCGAGTCGATCCGAGTCGATGGCGTCTGGTTCCAGGTTATCGGCGTGCTAAAGCCTCGCATGCAGGAGGGGGACGACGACGACAACCGTACCATCTATGTTCCGCATAATTCCCTGGATGTTCTCCGCGATACTCACTACATCGACGGAATCTGGCTCGATTCGCAGGGCCTCACGCATGACAAACTCGCGCAGACGATTCGCGAATCCTTAGCGCTCGCCCACGGCTTCAACCCTGAGGATCAACGGGCCGTCTTCATCTTCGACGCGCAGAAGCAGCTTTCCCAGTTCACTCTCATCAGCATGGGCTTGAAGATTCTGATGGGGTTCATCGGCACCATCACGCTGGGCATCGGCGGCATCGGTCTGATGAACATCATGCTGGTCTCGGTGACACAACGCACGCGGGAGATCGGTGTGGAGAAGGCGCTGGGCGCGCGGCGCAGCGATATCCTCTTTCAATTTCTCGCCGAGGCGATGGCCATTACCGCCGTGGGCGGGGTGCTCGGAATCTTGCTTTCCTATGCCATCTCGCTTTCGGTCGGAACCTTGACGCTTTACAGTGCGATGGCCACCCACGCTGAAGCGGGCGACATTCATCTGATTGTTGCTCCTCGGGTTTTGCTCGTTTCGACCGTGATTTTGGGATTCGTCGGCGTCACCAGCGGCCTGTTCCCCGCGGTTCGTGCCGCCAATCTCGATCCGGTCGAAGCGCTTCGCTATGAGTGAGTCGAACGGCGGATTCTGCGCTTGAGCTAGAAGGTAACCGTCGTCAAAAATTGCGGCGCCTTGCGGATGCGAGTCGTTTGCTCAAATCCAAAGGCGATTTTTAACAGTGTCGGTTCGCTCCATGCGCGCCCAAAAAAAGAGATGCCGACCGGCAGACCCGACACGAATCCCGCCGGGACGGTTACGTCAGGATAGCCGGCCACGGCGGCGGCGTTCGAACTTCCCCCGGGAGCGTGATCGCCATTGACCAGGTCGGTCAACCAGGCGGGAGAACCCGTGGGCGCCACAATCGCATCCAAGCGATACTGGTCCATCACCGCGTCAATCCCTTCCTTTCGCGAGAGCCGTTGGTTGGCGGCGAGGGCATCGGTGTATTCCTTACTGCTCAAGGGGCCGTTGGCTTGTGCTTTGAGGAAAAGATCCTGCCCGAAATAGGGCATTTCCTGGGCGCGATTCCGGTCGTTGAAATCGATGATTTCGGCTAACGATTTCGGGCCCCCCGTCTGCGCCGCCAGATAAGCGTTCAGATCGGCCTTCAACTCATAGAGCAGCACGGTCAGCTCGGAGTCGTCAAATTTCCCGTGCGAAGGCAGATCCGCGGGATCGACGATCTCGGCGCCGGCGCTCTTCATGGCCTCGATCGCTCGCTCCATCACCGAATCCACGAGGTCACTAAAGCCAAAATACTTTCGCGCGATGCCGATGCGTGCCCCGCGCAGTCCGTTCGGATCAAGAAACTGGGTGTAGTCGGCAGTTTTTCCTAGACTGAGAGTGGTCGCGCCATCGCCCGGATCAACCCCGGCCAGGGCGGTGAGCAGGGTAGCAGCGTCCCGCACCGTACGTGCCATGGGCCCGGGCGTGTCTTGACTATGGGCGATGGGAATCACTCCCGTACGGCTGAGCAAACCCAAGGTCGGCTTAATGCCAACAATTCCATTCGCCGAAGAGGGACAGACGATGGAGCCGTCGGTCTCGGTTCCAACGGCTGCGGCACAGAGACAGGCCGCAACCGCTACTCCCGATCCTGAACTCGATCCGCACGGGTTGCGATCGAGCACATAAGGATTCCTGGTTTGGCCGCCGCGGGCGCTCCAGCCGCTCGTCGAATGCGAGGAGCGGATGTTCGCCCACTCGCTGAGGTTCGTCTTCCCCAGAATGACCGCCCCCGCCTGACGCAGTTTCTGAACGACGAAAGCATCTTGCCGAGGACGGGAGCCGAGAAGGGCGAGAGATCCCGCCGAGGTCTGCATGTGATCGGCCGTGTCGAGGTTGTCTTTGATCATGACGGGAATCCCGTGCAGCGGTCCCCGAAGCCGGCCCTGTTTGCGCTCCTCATCCAGCCCGCTGGCAATGGCAAGAGCATCCGGATTCACCTCGAGTACGCTCTTCAGTTGTGGTCCCTGCTCGTCGATTTCCCCGATCCTTGCCAGGTATTTCTCGGCCAAGCCATGCGCCGTGTATTGGCCCGCGGCCATGCCTTGCGCAAGATCGGCAAGGGTGATCGCATCGAGCTCAAAGGGCTTA
>JASHSL010000362.1 GCA_030040855.1 Terriglobales bacterium | reverse complement strand
TCCTCCTACCGCATCGGCAGGCTGGGGCGATTCCGCATCAATCTTCATCACCAGCGCGGAACCGCCGCCGCAGCCATTCGCGCCCTGCCCTCCACGGTACCTTCGATCCGTGAGCTGTATCTTCCCCCAGGGGTCGAGTTCTTAGCCCATCTGCGCCGCGGACTGGTGCTGGTAGGAGGCGCAACCGGCTCCGGAAAGTCGACCACGCTAGCGGCTTTGATCGGGGAAATCAACCGCCACGAGGCGCGGCATATTATTACCATTGAAGATCCCATCGAATACGAGCATGTCCACATCAAGAGCGTGGTTGAACAGGTGGAAATCGGAGTGGATGCCTCGGATTTTCCCACCGCCTTGCGGGCAGCGCTTCGCCAGGCGCCGGACATTATCGTCGTCGGCGAGATGCGGGATCCCGAAACCATGCGGATTGCCCTGGCTGCGGCCGAGACCGGGCACTTAGTTCTGTCCACTCTACACACCACGGACGTCGCGTCGACCATCGCTCGCGTCTCAGACTCTTTTCCCCTCGAACGTCAGCACACGATACGGCAAGAGCTGGCTATGGCTCTGGCTGCCGTTATGGTGCAAACCCTGCTGCACGCCAAAAATGGGGGGCGGGTTCCAGCGGCAGAGCTGTTGATGATCGGTTACGGCGCTCGCCAGCATATCCGGCGTAACGCCCTGCAGCACCTGCATCAGGAAATTACCATGACCAAGAACAAGGGATCGTTCACCTTAGAGGAGTCCCTGATGCAATTAGTGAATCAGGAGCTGATCGACCGCGAAGTCGCAGAGCTTCATGCCATCCATCCCGACGACCTCAAGAGCTTGCTGCGAAGCTGAGCGACTGCCCGCGTCCGCTGCCCACGGGCCGAGCCCGCTGAGGAGTACTGTAGGGCACCGCATACCGGCCTCCCGTCTTGGTTGTACCTGATGCAGGCCCGGCTCAAACCTTGGAGGAATTGATCGATTGTGTTTTTCTTCTTCGGTAATACACGCCGAGGACGCTGAACGCGAGAAGGCACAGGGGGAACGAGACCCAGGCTGCCTCGCGGACGATGTCCCATCGCGCGCGTTTCTCGATGACAGCGGGTCCACCCTAGAAAAGATACCTCGGCTCGGGATGGAGGAGAATCAGCACATCCAGGCCAAAACCCGCGAGGAGCAGCACGACCGCGCTCACCCTACCCTTGCAGGAACCTAACATCGCCCGGCGTGCGGCCATTTGTTCAGGAGAATCCCGCAGGGCAAACCAAAGCCACCGCGGGGAACGGGCGGGGGGATGGCGGGAAGAGGAAAAAGAAAAGTGCACCAGCGCAGCAAGAAAAGGCAAAACCACGAACAAGGCGAATCGCCGAAGTTTCTGCTTGGGCTTCATTTCGGTTCAGCGCGGCACGGTTCCTAGCGACCGCAAACGAATCCTTGCTCCCGGGTGCGATCGATATAGGTAAAAGAGCAGGGCCGGGGCCTTCCTCGCCTGTTACCTTCGATTCTGTCGCGGATTGAAGTCCGTTGCCCCGGTTCGCCGCTTTTCGCAACCAACCCTGCTCGGTCGGACCGAAGCCTCGGCAGCCCCACGCAGAGCAGCTGCCGGCGGTGGTATTCACCAAATTCAGAGCAGCTCCTCGGGTTACAATGCCCTCTTGACCTTGCCTAGCCTGGGTGCAACGCGCTATGCCGATTCGCCAGATCACCATCATCGGAACCGGCCTGATTGGGGGCTCGCTTGCCCTCGCCTTCAAAAAGCACAAATTTGCCGGCCCGATCGTTGGATGTGATCACGAACCCGCGCTCAAGCGTGCCGCCGTGGCCGGTGTCATCGACGCCAGTCAAGTTCGCCCCTCGCAAGCAATCCTGGGCAGTCAGCTGGTGGTTCTGGCCACGCCGGTTCTGAGCATCATCGATTTGATCGACCGGTTGGGCCCGGCCCTACCTGCCGGCACACTACTCACCGATGTGGGAAGCACCAAGGCAGACATTCTGGCGCGCGCCCAGGCCGTCTTCGGCAAGAATGTGGCCGCTCGCTTTCTCGGAGGGCACCCCATGGCGGGCAAGGAACAATCGGGAGTGGAATTTGCCGACCCCGATCTGTTTCAAGGAGCCACCTGGTTTGTTACGCCGGTGGCAGGGCAGAAGATTTACGAGGGCAGGAGCGGGGAATATCTAGGATGGCTCGAGAAGATTGGTGGACACATCGCAGCGATCGACGCCGAGGAACATGACAAGCTCTGTGCCTGGATCAGTCATCTGCCACAGATGGTCTCGACCGCGCTGGCGGCGAGTTTGGTCGAGGAATACGGCGCGGAGGCGCCGCTCGTTGAGGCTGGAGGCCGGGCGTTGCGCGAGATGACGCGAATTTCGAGCAGCCCGTATTCCTGGTGGCGTGACGTCGCTTTTACCAATAAGCGCAACCTGGAGGATGCTCTGGGGAAGCTCGAGCAACACTTGGCTCACATCCGGGACAATCTTGCTACGCGGGAATTGGCGGCCGAGTTTGAGCAAGCGCATCAGCTCCGCAAAGGTCAGCCCAAAGCACAGAAGACACAGAATCCGCCGCGCCCTTAAAGCGATGTCGCTGGCGTACGTGCCGCATGTCCTCGAGGAGGGATTTCGTTTAGAATTCGTTGCTTATGAATAAGGTCGTAGCCAGTGCCGAGGAAGCGGTTCGCGATGTCTTCGATGGCGCCACGGTCATGGTGGGCGGGTTCGGCCTTTGCGGCATACCGGAAAACTTGATTCGGGCATTGGTCGAGAAAGGCGTGAAGAACCTTACCACCGTCAGCAACAACGCCGGTGTCGACGGCTTGGGCATGGGACTGCTGCTGGCTGCGGGTCAGATTCGCAAGCACATTGGCACCTACATCGGCGAAAACAAACTGCTGGAGCAGATGATCCTCGCCGGATCAATCGAGCTCGAGCTGGTGCCCCAGGGCACCTTTTCCGAACGTATCCGAGCCGGAGGCGCCGGGATCGCTGCCTTCTTCACGCCCACCGGGGTAGGCACTCTGGTCGCCAAGAACAAGGAGACGCGTGAGTTTGGCGGGCGCAATTATCTTCTGGAACATGGTCTTAAAGCTGATTTTGCCTTGGTGAAAGCCTGGAAAGGGGACACCTGGGGCAACCTGGTCTATCGCAAGACGGCGCGCAACTTTAACCCTATGATGGCCACCGCTGCCAATGTAACCATCGCCGAGGTTGAGCATCTGGTCGAAGTGGGCGAACTCGAACCCGACATGATTCATACTCCGAGCATTTTTGTAAAACGCGTCGTCCACGGCCAGCGGTATGAAAAGAGGATCGAGCGGAGAACGGTTCGGAAAGTGGCCGCAGAAAATTGAAGAAGACCGGGGGCGGAGGTAGGAACGAACAATATCGGGGCGACGAGCTATGTCCACGATTCCGAAGATCGCCAAAGACGTAGAGAAGCGCGAACGCATCGTCAAGCGCATCGCGCGCGAGTTACGCGACGGTTTCTATGTGAACCTGGGCATTGGCATGCCGACGTTGGTCGCCAATCATGTGCCGGGCGGAATCGATGTCATCCTGCAAAGCGAAAATGGCATGCTCGGGATCGGTCCCTACCCCGTCGAAGGATCTGAGGACGCCGATCTCATCAACGCCGGCAAGGAAACCGTGACCGAGATAAAGGGTACTGCCTATTTTTCTAGCGCGGATTCCTTCGCCATGATCCGCGGTGGTCATATTGACCTGAGCGTGCTCGGTGCTATGGAAGTGGATGAGGACGGAAGCCTGGCGAACTGGATGGTCCCGGGGAAAATGGTGAAAGGCATGGGGGGCGCGATGGACCTGGTGGCCGGAGCGCGGCGGGTGATCGTCGCTATGGAACACACCACGCGCGAGGGCCAACCGAAAATCTTGAAGAAATGTACTCTGCCACTGACCGGGGTTCGCGTTGTCAACACGATCGTTACCGAGATGGCGTTGATTCAGGTCACGTCCGCCGGACTGGTGCTCGAGGAGCTCGCACCGGGACTCACCGCCAACGATGTGCAACGGGTCACCGAGCCAACCCTGGTTCCGAGTCCCCACCTAAAAGTCATGGAAAGCTAAAGGGGCAGGAAACCGCGTGGCAGCGAGCGGGGAGACTCGGAGCTAGCCTACTCCCGGCCACTGGCACGGTTGGTTCGCGCGGGCTCGAATTCGTCTCCCTTACGCCAGCTGACGAGCCCCTGCTGCGCGGCCGCTTCCCAGCCTAAGGCAAAGCCAAAGCGAGCCATCACGGCGTCTCCCGTAAAATCCATCGAAGCATGATACTCGTCGCTCGGCTGGTGATAGTGCTTGGCGGTAAACTCGTCGGCCTGCTGCTGTCCCCAGGCGGCATCGTGCCCTTTGTACTTGACGCCTTCATTGATGGCAAAGGCAGGAACGCCTGCGTGCGCCAAGCTGAACTGGTCGGAACGATAATAGTGGCCGGCTTCCGGTTGTGAATCGGGACGAATGGTGAGCCGAAACGTCTTGGCCAGTGCTTCAATCACCGGATAAAACGTCGTTCGCTCGGCGCCCGTCACCTCCACCTCTTCGGGCGCGCCGAGCGGAGGCACATCGTCGTAATTCAAAGCTAGGCTGATTTTGCTGGCGGGAATCGGTGAATGCCTACTCAGGTATTCCGACCCGAGCAAGCCTTGTTCTTCCGCGGTCACGGAGGCGAAGAGGATTGAACGGCGCGGCTTTTCGACCGATTCCGAGTACGCTCGCGCCACCTCGAGCAGGATCCCGCAACCGGTGGCGTTATCGTTGGCCCCGTTATAAATGTTATCGCCCGGCATGTCGGGACGGATCCCCAGATGATCGTAGTGCGCCGTATAGAGTATGGCTTCCCTCTTTAACCTCGAATCGCTCCCCGGCAGCAGGGCCAGCACATTGCTCGATTGAAAGGGCCGGACTCTGGTCGCCAGGTGAGCCTTCAATCGCAGCGGCAAACGCATCGGGTGAAAGTTGCGAGACTGTGCGTCTTCCATCATTTGGTTGAGCGTGTGCCCCGTTCGGTCGGCCAATTGTCTCGCCACGTCCAGTTGAATCCAGGCCGCCACTTTTAGCGCCGGTCTGCCCTCGAGCTTCAGGTACGCCTTCTCTCCAGAGTTGGAGTTGCGCACCACCTCCCAGGGATAACTGGCCATATCGGTCTGGTGAATCAGAATCGCTCCCACCGCACCCTTTCGCGCCGCCTCTTCATATTTGTAAGTCCAACGCCCATAGTAGGTAAGCGCCTTCCCTTGAAAGAAGTTGGCATCGTCGGAGGGCGGTTCATTGACCAACATGAGCAGAACTTTGCCCCTTACATCCATTCCCTTATAGTCATCCCAGTCGTATTCCGGAGCTTCGATGCCATAGCCAACGTAAACCACTTCGGCATCCACATCGGAGACCGATTGCTGCGTCTGATCGTAGGCAACATATTGATCGAGCGGCTCAAGATCGAGGGCGGGCGCTTTTTCGGGAACCAGGGAAAAGGTGGTTTCCGGCAACGGGGTGAGGCCTACGAGCGGCACCTTCTGCAGATAGGTACCATCGTCTCCTGCGGGCTTCAACCCGGCAAGAGCAAATTGCGTGGCCATGTACTCGGCGGCGATCTCTCCGCCTCTCTGACCGGTGCCCCGGCCCTCGAGCAGATCATGCGCCAGGAACTGCACGTGCGCCCGGATGCGCTCGGGGTCGATTTTTTGCATGGCTGCGACGGCCGTCCCCGGCAGCTGCCCCCGGGCATCGGAAGATCGGCTTGCGGGCGGGGAGTTCTGGGCTGCGGACATGCCGCACGCCCACAAAATCAGAAGGATTATAGTTTTGCTCGAACGCATGCCTGATGCCTCTTGCTGCGGGGCAATTCCAGATGCTTGGTATTCTACGGAATTCCGCCCTGCAAACCGTAAGCGCCTGGGCTTACGGAAGTACACTGAACCGTTCAGGTTCAAGTACCCTTGAGCCTAATACTCAGGTTCTCCGAAACCCAAAGGTCCCTATGGATGGAGGCCTGCCCGCGACCGCGGGTTAGTTCTTGGAGCTTCAACCAGGGCGAAAATCGGGTACTTCTTCCCCGGGACGAAACACGGGCTTCGCGCTTTCTCCCGTTGCCTCGGCGGCCTTACGGCCGATCTCAGCAATCTCTTTGCTCACCCAGCCTACGCTGGCAATCTCGATCTCCCCATCCTGCGTGATCCAGAAAATGCTGGGCACGTTGGTGAGGCCGTAGGCATTTGAAACCGGGTATCGCCCCGGATCATCGAGCAAAACAGGAAAGCTCAGGCCGTATTGCTGGAGGAAAGCGGCGGTGTCTCGGCTCTCATTCTGGGAAATGCCCACCATGGTGAGATTGCGCTTGCCATAGGACTGATAAATACGCTCGAGATATGGGAAGGCAAATTGACACACCGGGCAGGAAACCTTGAAGAAAGCGACAACCACCGGTCCACCGAGAAGCGCTTCTTTCAAGGAAAATGGCTCACCCTCGATCGTGGGCAGAGTAAAATCGGGGGCTAGCGTTCCCGTCCTTAGCGCGGCCATGCTCCATCCCTCCTAGACGCCGTGACTGGCTTGTGTCGAAACCTTGTTCCTTGATGAGTTTATTAGATGAGTTTCGCCCGGCAAAGGATCTTGCGCGCCAGTCCCGTCAACGGCAGCTTTCCGGCTCGGGACGCCTTGATCCAGCATCCCTTGGCTTCCCCAGGTAGGGCAAGCCTCGCCACCCGCACCAAGTAATCGGTCGAGGTGATCGAGTGCCGTAAGGTGAAGGACGGTTCGATCGAACGGTCTCTGGGGATTTCCGGCAACTCCCACATCCCGGGCATGAGTGTCATCTCTCGCGCTCGTCGGACCAGGAAAATGGACCCCTGGCGGCAATCAAGGGCGTAATCGACTTCTTTTCTTGCCTGGCGGCGGGCGGGTGGGGAAGGTTTCAGCTCGCCTCGAGTCCGACACATGCCCTCGACCGGGCACAGCCTACACTTTGGCTCACGGGGTAAACAAAGGGTTGCACCTAATTCCATCATGGCCTGATTGAAGTCGCCAGGCCGGCTCGGACTCAACAAATCCGCCGCCACTCGCCACAGACGGTTCCCGCAGACGGCTCTCCCCAACACGCGCTGTACAACACGCTCCACGTTGCCATCGACCGCAGCTACCGCTTCCCCGAAGGCGATACTGGCAATCGCGGCGGCGCTGTAGCGGCCAATTCCAGGAAGTGCTTCCAGCTCGGCTAGAGTCCGGGGAAGCCTTCCCCGACGACGGTGGACTACTTGTCGGGCCGCGGCGTGCAGCCTCTGAGCTCGTCGATAGTAGCCCAGGCCGCTCCAGGCTGCCACCACGGAGGATAATGGCGCGGCGGCCAGCGCTTGCACCGTGGGAAAACGCACGAGAAATCGGTTGTAATGCTCAACCACCGCCGCAACCCGGGTTTGCTGCAGCATGATCTCGGAAAGCCAAACACGGTAGGGGTCACGATTCCTCCGCCAGGGGAGGTCGCGCTTGTTCCGATCAAACCATCCGAGCAGCTGCTGGCCAAACCGCGAGGCGAAACTGGGAATCTCCGATCGCCGCTTGGCTGCTAGGCGCGGCATGACCAGTTCCTCCTCCCGCCTTTCGCTTCCTACGCCATCCGGAACCTCTCTCAGCCCTCCACCAGCCGCGTGCCGAGAGATCGCCGGTGCCGCGATTCTACTCCAAAGGTTTCCGAGAGCGGGTTCGACCCCTGGGGTTATGACAAGCGATGCCCCCGGGTTGACCTGGGATTCTTGGCGGGAAATAATGGACTGGCCTGGCATCCGCAAACTTTGGAGTGAAGGCGTTCGCCCTCGCAGGGAAGGATCATGAGCGATTTCAAGGGCAAGGTGGAAGAAGCCTCGGTACGCTTCAGCAAATCAGTAGCCGAGGTGACCGAAACCATCGAAAAGGAATCGGCGGAGCTGCTCAACTTTTTGAACGACGAAGTAGTTCCCGCCGTGCGTCAACACTCGACCAAGGCTTTACGGATGGCCGCCGAGAAGCTCACCCGCTTGGCCAACTACATGGAAGAACACGGGCCGCGGCAAAGATAGAGAAGGCCGATTGCCACCCTGTCGGAAGGCCTGCCTGCCTTGGACCCGACTCACGCGGCCGACCTCGAAGCGGGCGCGGCAAAGCGATACTTCGACCCCTTTCCTCTGCCCGGTGCGAAGCATTGCTTGCTCTTGGCCTCACGCTTTTGACCGGTTGCGGGGAGCAGAAGCAAGCCAAAGTAAGCCTCCCGCCTCCTCCCTCAATCACCGCAGCCGAACCTCCGGCGAAATCCGAGAGTGGGCCGGCGGCTGGGGTGGAACCGTCACCCTCGCCGGATGCGTCCACGTTTCGCACTCTCGTCGAGGCGAAGCCACTTTTCACCGAAACCGGGTTGGCCAGCTGGTATGGCGGCGTTTACCACAACCGGCGGGGATCGGACGGCGAAATCTATGACATGCATGCGCTGACGGCCGCACACCGTACACTTCCCCTCGGTTCCGTCGTGCGCGTGACCAACCTCAAGACGGAACGATCTGCCGTGGTACGCATCACGGACCGGGGACCGTTCGTACGGGGGCGCATTTTAGACTTGTCGGAGCAAGCGGCCAAACAGGTGGACGTTTGGCTGGCAGGAGTGGCCATGGTTCGGCTCGACGTATTGCACACCCCCGTCCCCCTCACGCAGCCCGGGCGTTGGGCAGTCCAGATCGGTGGTTTCGAGAAACAACGCACCGCCGATCAGCTGGCCGACCGCTTGTCGCGCCGTTACCAAACAGCCAAAGTTGTTTGCTTTGTCAGCCCCATCGGCAATTGGTGGGTGCGGGTAAGGGTTCGGGATGACGACCGCGGCATGGCGGAGGAGATCATCCGCGAAACCCAACCCTCCGAAGGCGGAATCTTTCTGGTTAGGTTAGATTGAATCAGGCCCGTGTGCACAGTGGACGGACCTTGCCGTCTGGTCAAGGTCGATGCCAGAGCGCTGAGCAACCTGACACGGGGCAATCCTCAACCATCACCTGGGGATAGGCCATGACGAACTGTTTGTTCTGCCGCATCGTCGCCGGTGAGCTGCCGTCGAAGAAAGTCCATGAAGACGAGCAAACCTTTGCTTTTGAGGACATCCGTCCCCAAGCACCCACGCACGTGCTGGTGGTGCCCAAGAAGCACCTGCGAGGTCTCAAGGAAGCGGGCCCGGAAGATGTTGAGCTGATCGGGCGGTGTCATCTGGTGGCGGCGCAGATTGCCCGGCAGAGGGGAATCGAAAATGGATACCGCACCGTGCTCAACGTAGGCCCAGGAGCTGGTCAATCCGTCTTCCACTTGCACGTCCATCTGCTCGGGGGACGAAGACTCGATTGGCCTCCGGGATAGACGCGCATCCCACCGTACCCGGGTCGACGGGGAGGCGAAGGCATGGCGGGAGGATGGGGCGCGGTTTGGCCGTAAGCTCGCCGCCACGGCCCGGGGCGGAATGCTACTGGAGGGGAGCTTCCTCTTGCGGAGCGCCATGGCGGCGCAACAGCTGCGGCAGGTTTTGCGAGAATGCCGATCGCGGCAATACCATGTCGCACCCGACTTCATGCGCTCTTTGCTTTAAGTCCCCCTGCACGTGAGACAAGAAGCCGATAATCGAGGTTTTCTTCAGCTTGCTCTTGAGTTTCGGGATTTGAGATAACGGTTTTGCGTTGGCATTATTCAGATCAAAGATGATCAGCGACGGCTTTTCTTCGCCGTTCTGTTTCATGCGATCGCTAAGATCCTTGTCAGTCTTGACAAACTCGACCTTGACATTGAGCTTGCGCGCCGTCTCCTGGATTTTTGCCTGGAAAAATAGATCATCGACGAAGGCAAAAATGCGCGAAGCGGCGTCCTCACGCTGGGGCAGCGGCTCCGGCTCAGCCGGAGCGTAGGGAGCAAAGCCGGAATGGCTTCGCCCGCCTGGTGCCTCGGCTCCCCCTAGGGCAGCCCGGTAACTGTGATCCATCGGAGCCGTGTAAATGCCTCTCTGTTGCTGGCGGTCGCGGCCAGCAGCCTGGCCGCCGTGATGCGGGCGCCGTCCCCGACGACGTCGGTTTCGGCCACCAGCACCGGTGGGATGTCTAGGTCCTGCGTTCATATGGTTCTCTTTGTGTAATTCCTTACGTTGAATCCGTCGAATCGGGGCCCGGATTCTAGCCCTGAAACTTTCTCACCTTCCAGCGTGGCGCTCGCTCGGTATAGGCCTGTGCGGGGTATACGAGGAAAACTATATTGGAACTCATGATGAAATGATCGTGTCCGTTTAGTCGCCCGGAGCTTAGGGGGGCGAAAGGGGCCGCCAGGACGCCGTGGCCGCTTAGGAAACCTTTTCAATGGTACCCTTGGCTGCCAGGGAAAACAAGTCCTAACCCGCCTAATTTTTGCACAGAGGTAACATCGCGAAGCAAAGCCCCGAACTGCCTCGCTTCGCTCCCACGAGCGCAAATCCGGGCCGGTTGCAAGCCGTGGGGGCAACCGAAAGGCAAGGATCGACGGCAGTAGTGTCGGGACGAGATTGGCTGGAAGATGCCGAACCGCTTGGCTGGCAGTTAATAAAAATCGTGGGAGGAGGTTTGCGCTCTGGTAATGTTCAGCGGCAAAACCTTTTCTGCTTTTACAGAGATGACATGATCTTGATTCTGCAGAATTCCTTCGACCATAAGAAATGGTTCCGAACTCACGAGCAGCCGGTTTTTCTCGAATAAATCGGGATGGATGATTGCGTTGGCCACGCCGGTTTCATCTTCCAGGCTGAGAAAAACAAAGCCTTTCGCCGTACCGGGACGTTGGCGGGCAATGACCGATCCCCCGGCTCGCACGTATTGTCCGTGCGGAATGCGGCCGAGTTCACTCGCCTTACGAATTCCCATTTTTTCCATGCGCGCACGATGGTACGCCATGGGATGAGGACCGATGGTCATGCCAGTGCCACGAAAGTCCGCCACCAGCCGTTCTTCCGCATCCATGGGATCGAGCGGAGAAGCCTCGTCAGGCTCAGATAATTCGTCGAGCAGCGGACCAGCGCGGCCCACGGCACGCTCGAGTTGCCACAGGGCATCGCGACGATGCGGTTTCCGTTGTCCAGTTTCCGTCTCCTGGGGAGTAGTAGTCCGGGAAGAGTAGTCCGTATGGCCCGGGTTCCCTGGGTTATCCTGGGGAACGGGATGCGGCGGATTGCGGAGAAACGGAAAACTGGAGACTGAATTTAAGGCTCCAATCTCGGCTAACGTGGTCAGCTCATCTTTCCGCAATTCGGGCACGCGATGAACAAGATCGCGCATCGAGGAGAACGGCGCCAGCTTCCGCTGAGCAACGAGCGCCCGGGCGGCTTCTTCGCGCAATCCACGGGCATAGCACAGGCCCAGACGAACCGCGAATTTGTGGGATCCCGCCTCTGGTTCTGAACCGAAACTCTGATCCCTGGCCGCCGCTTCCAGCGTGCAATGCCACTCCGATTTCATTCCATCGATCGGCAATACCTTCAACCCGTGTCGTTGCGCATCCTTCACGATGGTGGCGGGTCGATAGAAACCCATCGGCTGATGGTTCAGCAGGGCAGCGGTGAAAGCAGCCAGATAATGGCATTTCAAATAGGCGCTGGCATACGCCAGAAGCGCAAAGCTGGCGGCGTGAGATTCCGGGAACCCATAAAGAGCAAACGAAGTAATGGAAAGGATGATCTGTTCCTGAGCTTCGCGAGAAATGCCGTTGTGTTCCATCCCCGCGCGGAGTTTGGCTTCGATCTCTTTCATGCGAGCGGGGGAACGCTTGAACCCCATGGCCCGGCGTAACTCCTCGGCCTCTCCGCCGCTGAAATTGGCGGCGATCATGGCGATGCGCAGTAATTGCTCCTGGAAAAGCGGCACCCCCAAAGTACGGGCCAGCACGGGCTCGAGCGAAGGATGAGGATAGGTCACCGGTTCCCGCCCTTGCCGTCGCTGCAAGTACGGATTCACCATCTGTCCGACGATGGGGCCGGGACGAATGATGGCAACTTCGACCACGAGATCGTAGAAGCGCTGGGGGCGAAGGCGCGGCAGACAGGACATCTGGGCCCGGCTCTCGATCTGAAACATGCCGATGGTATCGGCTTTTTGCAGCGTGGCATAGACCCGAGGGTCCTTCGCCGGCAGATGGGCAAGATCAACGTCCTCTTGGTGATGGTGGCGAATGAGCTGGAGAGACTCTTCGAGCACCGCCATCATCCCCAGTCCGAGCAAGTCGATTTTGATGATGCCGAGATCCGCGCAATCTTCTTTATCCCACTGAACCACGACTCGTCCCGGCATGGATGCAGGTTCCAGCGGAACCACGGAATCCAGCTCCCCCTGGCAAATCACCATGCCACCGGAGTGTTGGCCGAGATGGCGCGGTAAATCCTGTACCGCAACACAGAGTTCGAAGTACTTCCGGAGGCGCGGGTGGTTCAGATTCAGGCCTGCATCCCGGAAACGGTGATCGAAAGTATCCTTCGGATCGCGATATTCCCAGGTGGAAACGGCGGCGGAAACTTTGTCGAGTGTTTCCGCATCGAAGCCCAACGCCTTCCCCATTTCCCGCCCTGCCATGCGGCTGCGATAGGTTATGACGTTGGCGGTCATGGCGGCGCCCCGCTCGCCATAGCCTTGGTACAAATATTGAATGACGCGTTCGCGCTGGTCGCCGCTCGGAAGATCCAGATCGATGTCCGGCCACTCGCCACGCTCTTCGGAAAGAAAACGCTCGAAGAGCAATTCCATCTTGACCGGATCGACGGCGGTGATGCCGAGGGAATAACAGACGGCGCTGTTGGCCGCGGAGCCGCGTCCTTGCACCAGAATGTTCTGCTCGCGGCAGAAGCGAACCAGATCCCAGACGATGAGAAAATACCCAGCCAGATCGAGCTTCTCGATTAATTTCAGCTCGCGCTCGATCTGGTGGCGAGCGCGGTCTCTGAGGCCTTTCGTTGCCTGGCCATAGCGTTGCGCAAAACCTTCTCGCGTGCACCGGCAGAGAAATGACATCATGGTTTCGCCTTCCGGCACGGGGTACTTGGGGAATTTGTATCCCAGATCCTTCAGCGTGAACTCGAGTCGGGAGGAAAGTTCGACCGTGTTGGCCAAGGCCTCAGGAAGATCGGCAAAAAGCATTTGCATCTCCGCCGGCGATTTCACATAGCGCTCGGAGTTGCGGGCTAATCGACATCCGGCCGCGGCCAGCGTGCAATGATGGCGAATGGCCGTGAAAACATCACACAACTCACGCTCCCGCGGAGTGGCGTAGGAAACGCCATTGGTGCCGAGCAGCGGGAGATTGAGGGCGCGAGCAAGATCCAGGGCGGCGCGATTGCGAGCCTCTTGCTCGCGATGAAAATGCCGTTGGAGTTCGAGGTAAACGTTGGCCGGACCAAAAATGTAGACGAGACGGTCGAGCAAGGCGCGGGCTTGGTCCATGCCCCCGTGGGCAAGGGCACAAGCGAGTGGGCCTTCATCGCCGCCCGTAAGGCAAATGAGCCCGGCAGCATGTTCTTGCAACTCCACTTCTCGCACCGCCCCTTCCCCTTTGCCGGCACGCAACTTCATGTTCGTGAGCAAGCGGCAAAGGTTCTGGTAGCCAACCCGGGAAGAGACTAAGAGGGGCAAGCGAAAAGAATGGTCGTTTCCAGTGGATTTCAGCCCACGAGGAATCTCCGCCCTCGTCCGGGAAAAGCAGAAGGAGTCACAGGTAACCTCTGCCCCGAGGTGGGCTTTTATTCCTGCCTTCTGGGCTGCCATATGGAAACGCGGAGCGCCGTAGACACCGTCGCGGTCCAGCAGTGCCAGAGCCGGCATATTCAGATTCGCGCCGGCTGCAATCAAATCCTCGGGCAAGGAGGCGCCTTCGAGAAAGCTGAACGCGGAGCGGCAGTGGAGTTCGATGTACGTCGACAAAGGCCACCTTCAACACGGACGCGGACGGAGGGGAAAGGAAGAAAAATCCGGGTTCCTGAGTCGCACTCCGTGGCTAGTCATAAGTTCCTTCGAGCAGCCATCTTCCGCGCAGCAGATCGCGGACGAGGCGATAACACACAATATTGGTCTCTTCTTGCACGGCAACATCCCACTCGTCGCGCGCCCAGGCTTCCTTCTCCCACCAGTCTCCTGAGCAGCGCCAGGGTCCCGCAGCCCAAAGAATTTCCCCCCCCCATTCTTCCCCTTGCGAGCTGGAAACATAGGTTGGTTTCCCCCCGAGCAGGGTTACGTTGGCCGCGAGCGGCGGACGGAACATGCGCAAGGCGGTGACAAGCTCAGCAGAAGCCTTTTCTTGCTGGGGCGGTGGATTGGGGGAGTTCTCTTGCTTCCCCCCCGACCCGCTCGGAGATTCGCGAATGACAAAGGGTTGCATCCGGAATCCCTCCGGATGATAGGTATCGAGCAATGCCAGCGATCCAACCCTGTCTCCTCCGACGATTCCCGCAATCTTGGCCAGGGTAAGTTCGAGTTTCTCTGGTTCCGGGGAAGGAGGAAGAAAAAGCCCGTTCTGCGCCGCTCGTGGGCGGACGGGTTCTGCTGCCAGATGGATTTTGAGAATCGGAGCGCCGGGAGGATGCGCCTTCAAATCAAGCTGCAGGAGCTTGAGGAAAGTCTTGGAATCGAGCAGAGGAACGGGAAGGCGGAGAGTGCGATGAAACCCTCTTTTGGGATCCTGAACGAATGGGCCTCTCCGCCTGTCTTCGCCGAGTGGAAGCTCGGCAGCCTCGACGGAATGGCCATTTTGCAACTCGAAGGTCAGATGTAATTCCTGAGTCGCCAGGGCACGGGCGCGCAGACGAGCACAGAGTTGTTCCAGCATTCGGCCCAGCCAACACGCCAGCGGTTCCAGCAAAACCAAGGGATCTTCGAACTCGGTGGCCTCTTCGAAAACCAGCGGCGGTTCGAAGGGAATCAGCGGGCGCGAGATGGCGCCCCGGGCTAAGCTTTGCAGATACACTCCTCGCTGTCCCAAGCGTTCGCTGATGGCGATCTCGGGCAAGCGAGCCAATTCTCCTAAACGGCGCAAACCCCAGCGATGGAGAGTATCTAGAATGGGCTCGGATTCTCGATCCTGGGGTTGTTGGGCAAATAAAACCTCTAACGGAAGAGGGCTTAGCTGTTCCGCCTCCTTCCCTGCGGGAATTACCGTCACGCCGGAAAAACCGCGGGCAGCCAGCACAGCGGCGTCCGGATTTTCGGCAACGGCAACCTGAGCTTCCAATCCGAGACCCGAGGCGCGCCGGGCCATATCCCCCGCCATTGTTGGCAGAGGGCCGAAAAGTGGTTCCAGCCCCGCGAGATCGAGGACGATGGTGTCCTGCGCCGCGTCCTCCACCCGCGGCGAAAAGGACTGTGCGCAATCAAGCAGCGCAGCGTGAGCAGTGGTTTCGATAAAGGGGGATCGAGCCCGTAAGACAAGATCGGCACAGGATTCCACCTGAATCTTGGTCATGCCACGCTCCACACCTACTCGACGGGCGTTTTTGTTAACGGCAAAAACCTTTTGCAAGGGAGCCTTGCCCTCAAGCACAGCTAAAGCTTGCGCACGTAACTTCGGTTCGACACGCAGCAGTGCCTCCAGCGGAAAATTGGGGACGAAAATGCAAGCGAAGGGCATTGTAGAATTGAGCGATTGATTGCCGTCCCAGGCGGTTTCCCCCATCAATCCCTCAACGATGCAATGCCTCCATGCCTTTTATCCTGCGCGCACCGACTGCGATGTGAATGCGGTGGTCAGAGATCTCACCGGCTTGCGCTCGAGGCGCGACCGAAGGACTTCAGTTTTAATATGGAGTCCTTGCAAAAGTTCGGTGTGCGCGAATCCCCGGGAAGCCTGGAATTTCTTTGGAACTGCTTCGCCATAACTTAAGCCATCCCCATCCCGACTAGCCGGAGCATTCCTCTCTTTGGCGGAAAGCGGGGGGCTGAAAGCGGACGGTTTTTTGCCACAGGTCCAATGACTGGCGCCCAAAAACTGCGCCTGCATTTTCAGGAGCAACGAAGCGCAGGTTTGCGCGCATGGTTCTTGTGCAATGACCAACAGTACGGTGGGCGTGTGCTCGATTGCGCGCTGAAAGCGGAACCAAGAGGTCAAGGGAATGCGCCGCGTCATCGTAAAGGGCACATCGCCGAGATCGAGAATTACCAGTCCAAAACCGCCACTTTGCAAGAGTAAGTCAGTAACCCGCAGTGCCTGCCCGAGCAGAGTTTCCCTTCGCTCAAAATTTTTCCGTGCCTCACTCTTTCTCTCCATGCCGGAGCCAACCCTAAGTTTCGTTGAAGAGCGCTGCGAATTTTCTCTCTGTGAGTCACACCGTACCCACAACAATTTTTCCAAGTCCACCTCTGCCGCCGCCGCCAACCTTGGATTCAATACATCACTTCCATCCACCAAAGCACACGCTTCCTGCCGTTTGGTTGCCGCCGCCAAGATGGCCAATAACAAACTGGTGCGCCCCGAAGACCGGCTTCCACACACCTCGGTCAGGCACCCGCGTGGCAGCCCTCCGGTTAGTGCATCGATCTCCCGCACGCCGCTAGAAACCATTTCTGGTGCTGGGCGTAACTCAAGCCGGGATGCCGGTCCAATTTCGCTTCGTTCGAGAAGTGCTGCCAACCATACCGGACCCTTCTGAATAATGGCGGTAAACGGGCGGGGAACGGATACATTCGGGAAAAGAGGAAAAGATGACATGAAGACCTCGGATTCGAGCCGCGGAGGCAAGTCTCCCGATATTTCGCTT
>JASHSL010000361.1 GCA_030040855.1 Terriglobales bacterium | reverse complement strand
TCCGCAGATGGACTCAGGCAGTCGACGATAGGAGGAGGCGGCGATGACCGATGAAAAGTCGCGGCGAGACTTTCTCGGGATCTCAACTTTCGGCCTGGCGGGCGGCTTGGCTTGGAAAAAGCTGGGGCAGCCCCTGGCCGATATGATCGGGCCGGGCCAGGAGACCGCAAAGCTCGGCGCGGAGATTTCCATTTGGGTGACATCCGAGAACGAGCGCTTTACCCCGGCCCCCCGGTCGCGGTGGGAGCAAGCCTCGGAGATCCCCGGCACCGATCAGATCCGACTCAATCCCAGCCTTCAGTTTCAGCCGATCTTGGGTTTTGGCGGCGCCTTTACTGACGCTGCCTGCTATACGTTCGATCAACTGGCGCCCTCCGCCCGTGAACAGCTATTCCACGAACTCTTTCATCCCTCAGAGATGGGGCTGAGCGTCGGCCGTATCTGCGTCGGAGCGAGCGATTACTCGACCAAGCTCTATAGCTTCGATGATGGCGAAGCGGATCCGGATCTGAGCCGATTTTCGATCGCGCACGACCAGGAATACATTCTTCCCGTGCTGCGCCAGGCACGCACGGCGAATCCTGACCTTTTCCTTTTTTCCTCTCCCTGGAGCCCGCCCGGGTGGATGAAGTTCAACGGCAGCATGCTTGGCGGGGCGATGCGCAACCATTACTTGCCGGTGTACGCGCAATACTACCTCAAGTTTCTCGAAGCGTATCGAGCCGAGGGCGTACCGGTCCAAGCGCTAACCACGCAAAATGAAGTGGATACCGATCAGGACGGCACCATGCCGGCCTGCATTTGGCCGCAAGAATACGAAATCCAATTTGTCCGCGACCATCTTGGCCCGCTTGTTGAAAACCGGGGGCTGGCGGTCCAGATCTGGATTCTGGATCACAACTACAATTTGTGGGGACGCGCCGCCTGTACCCTGGAAGACGAAAAGCTTCGCCGGTACGCCAAGGCGGTGGCCTGGCACGGGTACGCGGGCACGCCGGAGATGATGAGCAAGGTCCATGACCTCTATCCGGAAGCGGAGATGCACTGGACCGAAGGGGGTCCGGACTATACCGATCCTGGATATCTGACGGATTGGTGCAAGTGGAGCGAGACTTTCACCCGGATCCTGCGCAACTGGTGTCGTTCCATCACCGCTTGGAACCTGGCGCTCGACGAGCATGGCCGGCCAAATCTCGGACCGTTTCCTTGCGGCGGTGTGGTGACGGTCGACTCGCGGTCGAAGCAAATCACCCGTAGCGGACAATACTGGGCGTTGGCTCATTATTCGCGCGTCATCCGTCGCGGCGCCCGTCGTTTCGACTCCCAGGGTGAGGCCAGGGACCTCGAGCACGTTGCCCTGGAAAACCTGGACGGCCAGCAGGTTCTGGTCATCACCAACAGCAACGAGGCCAGGACGATTGAACTGAGGCTGGGGAATTTGATGGCGTCGATTCCCCTGGCGGCCAATTCCTTGACCACCTTAGCCTGGCGCTAGTTCGACGTCGTAAACCAACGACAGCACGGACGAGGTGCCTTCCCTACCCCCGTTCGCCATTTTCCCGGATACGGGTTAGAATCCTCCGTCCCCCCAAGCCGCCTGGACTTGTGGCCTAGGTCGTAGCGGAGTTCCTACAATTTGAGCGAACCTCACCGGCAGGAGGTTGGGATGCGGCACGGCGCAATGCTGGTGCTTCTGACAGGACTTGGGATCCTCGCCCTCGCCCAGAATGACCCGCAAGGTCCGAGCAATGAAAACGCCCCAAAAGCATATAAGCAAGGTCTTGACGATCTAGAGCATCGCATGACTGCGGCGGCGCTTGACAGCTTCAAGAAAGCCGACAAGCTAGACGACAAGAAGTGCCTGGCATGCCAGAAAAAGATGATCGAGTACGGAGTCGGACTCGAGGATTGGAAAACGGCTAAAACCGCCGGGGAAGAGATGGTGGCCGAGGCGCAGGGCCCAAAAGAAACGGCGCTTGCCCACTATGAGCTCGGTGTCATCTGGATGAAGGAGGGGCTTGCCAAGCACAAGGATGAGTCATTCGAGCACGCCCACGAGGAGATGACGAAGGCGCTCGCGGCATCCGCCAATTTCCCGGACGCAGTGTTCGTCGACGGAAGGATCCTTGCGTTCCTCAAGCAGGACGATCGAGCCAAGGTGCGTTTTGAGCAATAGGTCACGATGAGGCCGGAGGAAGATCCGCTTCGAGAAACGAGCCCAGCGATACATCAGTGAGCCTGATTTGGCGCGGGCCAAGATGGCGCCAGCCTTTTCGATCACCACGCTGGATGGTCAGCGTGTTTCGTTGGATGAGCTGAAGGGAAAGGTCGTGCTCATCGACTTTTGGGCTACCTGGTGCGAGCCTTGCCGGGCAGCTCTGCCTCATATTTGGGAGATCGCGAGGAAGTTTCAGGGCCAGCCCTTGCTGGTGCTGAGTGTGAACCTCGATGATGACGAGCAGAAGTGGAAGGACTTCGTGACCAACAATGAAATGACCTGGCCGCAGTACGGCGGCGATGGTGGTTTCCGGGGGCCCATGGCGACCCTGTTTGGAGTTCGCGCGATCCCCCAGACCTTCACCATCGATGCGGACGGAATATTACAGGACCAGCACATCGGGGATCGATCGAAGGCAAGCTGAAGAAGCTGATAAGCCGGGCGCAGGAATTCGAGGCAGCGCAGAACCGGAAGCCATAGCACCTTCTCCACCGGCGCGCAATCCCACTCTGCCAGCCATCCTCGATCGGAGACGCCGATGTTCGCCCACTACTTGCGGTTGATCAACGCAAAGCGGGACAGCTGCCCCTCGCTCGCCTCACTCCAGATCTCGCCAGCTTGGCCCAATTCCTATTTCTACGACCAGCGGCACCGCGAGCGGGTATACATTCTCCATGTGCTCACGCACCAAGCTTTTCATCTCCTCAATCTCGGAGTCGGGCACCTCAAACACCAGCTCGTCATGGACCTGGAGGGTCATTCTTGCGGCGAAGCCACGTTGGCGGATGGCGGCGTCGATCTGAATCATCGCCAGC
>JASHSL010000360.1 GCA_030040855.1 Terriglobales bacterium | reverse complement strand
CGCCCAGGTCGCGGAACCATCGTCCCCCGGGCCAGGGCTCCAGCGTCATCGGCATTTTGTGCTCCGGCGTTTCATTCTCTGGCCCGATCTGCTCAAGCAGGGCTTCGAATGTCGTTTCCAGCGATGCCCGCACGTGAATTTCCTGAGTGACGGTTAGGGTCAAACTCTCAAGTGTCGGGGGGATCCCCATGCTGTCTCCTTGGAGCTGTCCTTGCAACTTCAGAGCTTATTCGCGCTCGACTTGCCTGGGCTTTTCCTCGGCTCGTTCCTTCACGCGCAGCAGTTGGTGTTCCCACAGTCGCTCAAAGGTTTTGGTCCAGGCATGCAAAGGACGAATGCCTTCGGGATTCGCTTTGTACAGGATGCGTCTCCCATGCCGCCGCGCGCGTACCAGTCCGACCCTTCGCAGCACTCCCAAATGCTTCGAGACCGAAGGCTGCTCCAGCCCGAGCTTCAGCACAAGGTCGCCGACCGATCGCTCACCGAAAGCCAAAAGCTCGAGAATCTCGCGCCGCCGCGGCTCCGCCACGGCATTGAACGCGTCGGAGGTGGTTGCAGCCCGGGCCACTGGTCCGACTATATATTCCTACATAGGAATATGTCAAACGGGACCTGCCTGGTACGTTTGCTACCCAGCTATTGCACGTTGAGAACAAAAGTCAGGCTGTGAGAAAGTGTGCCACTGGTCGCAGTGACGATCACATTCGAAGTTCCCGTGGGCGTTGATGCTGACGGTGGAGGCGCAGCTGGCGTAGTGCTTCCCCCGCCGCTATTGTTGCCACCTCCACAACCAATCCCCATGACTAACAACGCGCACAGCAGCAAGCTGACAACACCGCGCCGCCGGGAGTAGCCGCCAAGAAAGAACACACACGCGAGACCGCTTCCGAAGCTTGCCAGCCACCAACCGGGTCGAGCGCCGGGTCGCACCAGGTGTGCCGCGCTTGCCGTCGTGGTGACAGTCAGAGTGGTGGTCCCGCCGCCGGTAACGGCGGCAGGGCTGAAACTGCAACTCGCACCGGCGGGAAGCCCCGAACAGGAACTCGAAGCAAAGTTGATGGTTCCGTTGTAGCCATCGAGAGCTGTGATGGTTAACTTTAAGCCGCCACTGCCGCCAGGGTTGAGGATGTTGATTGCAGGGTTGCTGCCTGCGGAGAAGGAGAAATCGCTTTCTTGCGTAATCGACACTGCCCCAGAGCTGGACGCGGCGTAATTGGTGTCTCCGCTGTAGGCAGCTCTGATGGAGTAGGTGCCGTTGAGGAGTGCGGAAGCATTGTAGCTGGCAGTGGCCTGCGATCCTTGCAGAGCGCCGCCCTGTGTAGTGAGCGCGGGTACTGGGGTTACCCCGACCGGGGTGCCCAGCTGACTGCCATTGAGGAAGAAGGTGACCGCACCCGTGGGAGGATTGCCGCCGCTGTTGGTATCGACGGTCGCGCTGAGCGTACTACCCTTGGGAGCCAAGGCTGACGTGACTGCCGTGGTCGTGGAGGCCTGCGTGATGATCAGGTTTACAGGGGAGGAAGTGCTTGCTTGAAAGCTGGGATCTCCGGTGAAGGCGGCCGCAATCGAGTGGGATCCTACCGCAAGGGTAAACAGCCCCGTGGGTGTGCCGCCGGGCGGACTGTTCAGGAAGTTGGGAGTGGCCACGTTCCCTTGGCTGTTGGGACTCATGTCGGAGTAGCCCTGGATGGAACTGCCTTCGTCCAAGAAGCTTACCGGTCCACTCGGGGTCCCCTGCTTCGACTGCCCGGCCACGTCGGCCCGCAGATAGACAAAGCTTCCGTACGGGCCTCCGGTGAACGGGATGAAGTCGAAGTTCTGGTTCAAAGTTAGCACGGACAGCGTAGTGGTGCTGGGCTCCGGTTTCACCGTGATGGAAGGGGAAGGCGCGGAGGTGCTGGGCGCGAAGGTGCCGTCGCCGGAATACCGCGCCTGCAGAGTGTAGGTCCCGCCCGGCAACGATGAGACGCTTGGGGCAGCGGAGCCGTTCACCAGAGCAAAGACGCCCGCGGAACTCTGCTGGTTGGGGGTGGGTCCAGTGTTCGGCAGCAGAGCTACGCTGCCGGTGGGCGTGCCGCTTGTGGCGGTCACGGCAAAATCGATCTGTACAGGAGAACCATGCGTAATCGTGACGGGACTGGGGGGCTGGACAATGTTCAGAGTCGTTGTGGTCGGGTTGAAGGTGACCGAATTCCAACTGTTGACCAGGTTGGCCACGTTCACCGAGCCGAGGCCGGTTGCGAGATCGTATCCCACGGTCGCCGGATACAGTGGGCTGGATGTCCCGTAGCTCGCCTCTCCCGGAACTGCATTGTTGCCCACGGTCACATCGTTGAAGACGCAGGTGCCGGCTGGAAGACCCGAGGTATTGGAAGCATTGCAGCTCGAAAGCTTCTCGACGGCTGCCAGCTTGTACAGCACATATTGAGCCTGGCCCTGGCGCGCGTTCATTTTTTGGTCTACCAACGCCATAATCCCGGCAAACGACGGCGTTGAAGCCGAGGTACCTCCAACGGCGGCAAAGTAGATATAGTCCTGCGAATCTGGGGTACAGGACCCCTCCAGGCAGAGCAGATATGGATCATGTCCGGCAGCGGTCAGAGAAACGTCGGGCACATCGCGGCGGCCGTCGTTAGGGATGCCTGCAACCCCGGACTGCCAATTCGGCTTAGCGAAGAGGCTGCTGGCGCCGCCGCCGCCCGCGAAAATGTTGGCGTTCTGACTGCCACATTCCTCCGCAGTACAGCTTTGGTTCCAGACATCCTCGGGAATATAGGAAAGGGCGGATTCGAGCTCGGAAGAATTCGTAGAACTCCAATATTTACTATCATCTCCGTTCTCGTTGAACATCGTGCCGCCAACCGCAACGTCGAACGGTGTCGAGGCCAGAACGTTGACGGAGAGTGGTCCGGTTGCGACTGCTTCGGCGTCGGGGTCGTCGCATCCCTCCGCGCCGGAATCCCCCGCCGCGACAAAGTACGTGATCCCTTCGGCAGCAGCCTGTTCGGCGAGAGTTTCCGTTCCCTGGACATCGGTAGCCAGAGCTTCGCAGCCGCCGAAACTTTCGGTCATGATGTCCGCGAGGTTGTTATCAACGATGTACAGCTCGGACAGGTCGACACCATCGGTAGTATTCGTAGTGGCAGAAACCACCAGGGACACTTCTGCTCCTGGTGCGATGGCGGACGACCAAGTCGTGTCCAGTGTCGCTTCCGCTTCCTCATCGCCACCGAGATCGCCAGGATCCGGGCCGTCGAAAATCATGCCGGGCGGGTTGAGATCAGTGATTCCAAAAACTCCGTCGAAGGCGGTAATGTCGGAGCCGCCGTTGTAGAGGTCGCTGCGACCTACCACCGCGATGGTCCTGTTGGTGCCGTTGATGGCGGGACTCGCGCTGTAAACCGGGTTGATGTTGTAAATCTTGGCGTAATCGGCGGGTCCGAGTGCGTGCACTGGCGGATTCCCGGGGAATGTCACCTTAGGAGGCTTGCCGTCGCCTCGCGAGACCCTTGCCGAGATCCTCTGCTCCGCGATGTGAATCATCGGCCTCTTGGTAAAGTTGTGCAGGGTGAAAACGCCGGCCACCACCGGGGTCAGAGCGGTTGGAATCTGCGGATCGTTCGCGTTGGCCCAATGCTCTTCTCCATTCACAACGTATCGGTGAATGGAAGTATGAAATGCCTCTTGCACCTGGCTAGCGACACCGGAAAATTCAATGGTGGTACGTCCCTTTGCGACTTTGGCGATTTGAAATCCGTGCGACTGCAACCAAGAACTCACGGCCTGAATGTCGTGATCGTTAGGGCCAAACTGCAGCCCAAACTGCTCAGCAGCAAGCCACCGATGATAATGGGGTGAAGCTTGGTCCTGCTGTCCCTCGAGCAGCATGCGCAGGGAGGATTCCTGTTCCGGGCTGCGCTTCAAAACCAGCAGCATGCGGTCCATCGGCAGATCCGGCGGGGCCGGGCCGCGATCAAATTCAGGACGAGCCAGGGGATGGGTGTTGCCCTTCAAGACGGCGAGCTTGGTCCCGTCCACTGGCTGGATGACGCGCGATGGAACTACAGACTGGTCGGCAAAAGCGAAAGCGGTCAGAAGGGCAAGAACGGCGAACTGTGCTACAGAGAGCCCCGAAATACGCCACTGCATTTGACTTCTCCCAAAGCGATGTTGTGTTATGGCAAACTGGTGTCTCCTCAAGCCGCGAGAATTGCCCTACGCCTAATGTCCGTTCCGCAGACCGCAAGGCGGACAGCGAGAGGGAATCATATCGGAAAATGGCGGTAGATGGGGATAAATTGCTCGGGCGCTCGCCCAGCGGACGGGTTAATCAGGGCTGCGACCCTCGGAACATCCGCGCCTCGCGACCTGGCAACCCAGGACTGACCACCGGATATGATGTAAGTTTGCGCCGGGGAAGTATGGAGGTGAGGATGAACGACCCTCCTCTCTGGCTCGAGCGCCTCAACCGCAAGTTGATCGCCTGCAGGCGCTGCCCGCGATTGGTGGAATATCGGGAAAGAATCGCGCGCGAAAGGCGGCGCGCCTACCGGGACTGCGAGTATTGGGGAAAACCGGTGCCTGGGTTCGGTGACCCCAAGGCTCGGGTGCTCATTCTTGGCCTTGCTCCCGGTGCCCATGGATCGAACCGTACCGGTCGTCCGTTTACCGGAGATGCGTCGGGCAAATTTATGTATCCGGTGTTGTACGAAACCGGCTTCGCCAATCAGCCCCACGCGACGGATTGGGCGGATGGCTTGCAGCTGAAGGATCTCTATATTACCGCCGCCGTGCGTTGCGCTCCTCCCGGCAATAAACCACGGCCCGACGAGCTCGCGAACTGCTCGGCGTACCTCGATCGGGAGATGCAGGGCCTCGAGAGGGTGAAGGTGGTGGTTGCACTGGGAAAGATCGGTTTTGATGCTTATCTGAACTACGTGAAGCGACATGGTCAGCTTGTCAGCAAGCGCCCGTACATTTTTCGGCACGGCGCACAATACCCGATGCCCGGCGGCAAGACGCTACTGGCGTCCTATCATCCTTCGAACCAAAATACCCAAACCGGCAAACTGACGCGGCAAATGTTCGTGAGCATTTTTAAAGAAGCGGCGCGCCTCGCCGATCTGTAAGGCAAGCGATCGAAGCTGGTCACAATGCCCTCGCCCTGCGGGACGCAGCTCAGAAACCTACAAAAACCGGCTCCGGCACCAACCGGATCCCCCAAATATCTTCGACGCGCTGCTGAATCTGCTGCTGAAACTCGACAATGTCTGTGGCGGTCGCTTCTCCTCGGTTAACGATGGCCAGAGCGTGTTTACGCGAGATGCCTACTCGGCCAGAACCGAAACCTTTGCTGAACCCAGAATGTTCCACCAGCCATGCGGCAGAGACTTTTCTTTGCATTTCCAGAGCGGGATAGCTGGGGATCTGCAGTCTTTTAGCGGCTGCTCGCACGCTTAACTCTTGATATTGCTCAGGAGAAAGAACCGGATTCTTGAAAAAGGACCCGGCGCTGCGGCAGTCATCATCTCCGGGCGAGAGGAGCATTCCTTTACTGGCTCGGATCTTGCGCACGGCATCCCGGGTCTCGGCCAAGGTTGGGGCTCCCTGCCAACCGGAAAAGTATCTCTTGAGATCCGCGTAGTGAACGCGTGCCTTACCTCCGGGCATTAGAGCAAACGTCACCCGAAGAATGATGTAACGTCCCCGCTCACTGGTGTTGAAAATACTGGTGCGATAGCTGAACCCGCAAGCTTCGTTGCACAGTTCGCGAATCTGATTGTCCCGCAGATCAAAAGCCAAGATCGCCCGAATCGTCTCCGCAACTTCTTGCCCATATGCCCCCACATTCTGCACCGGTGTTCCGCCTACGCTTCCTGGGATACCACTCAGACACTCAATGCCCGCGCAATTCTGCGCTACGACTCGCGCCACCAGCTTGTCCCAGTCCTCACCCGCTCCCACCTCAAACAGTACCTTGCCGTTCTCGAGGCGCTCCTCGGTGCCGCCAATACCGACCTTCAACACGAGTCCAGGCCAACCAGCATCGGAGACGACCAAATTGCTGCCTCCCCCTAGCACAAATAAGGGCAGGTCCCGGATTCGCGCGAACGCCACCGCCTCGCATATCGCGCTAATCGTCTTTACTTCAACGAGATAGCGTGCGGGTCCTCCGACCTTCAAGGTGGTGAGCGGCGCTAACGCCACATGTTCCTGAATCAACATACGGCTTCGTTTTACTATAACTGACGGCGGCTGCACGGTCCTCGTTGAGTGGGGGTCGTATTCCGATTGCCGTTTACCTTCTTGGCATCTCGGAGTTATACCGAGCTTAACCCTTCCGGGTAGAGACGTCCTGCCCGTGAATTCCCTCCGATGCGGGCGGCCTGCGGGCATCACAAGCAAAGGCAGACGACTTCCTCGCGGTCTCGGTTTGACTGAATTTTATCCGCCGCGTATCCTAAGACCATGCGCGAATGCCCCGAACCGCGCCGGATGTGCTGTTGTGTGCCGGCGCCGGTGTGTGGGTAGCGCGAAGGTTTCCCAAAACCCACCCGCCGCATCATCGGGTGGGTTTTGTATTTGTGGCCCAATCCGGTTGAGTGCGAATGGCCTTAAGGTTTTTGCGCAAACATAGACTTGTGCTGAGGAGGAACGATGAGTACGGCAACAGCAACCGAAATTACTCCGAAGAATCTCCGCATCAATGACATCGCCCCTGACTTCACGGCAGAGACCACTCAGGGCACGATAAACTTCCACGAGTGGATCGGCAACGGATGGGCGATTCTGTTTTCCCATCCCAAAGACTTTACCCCCGTGTGCACCACCGAACTGGGCTATATGGCTGGCCTCGAGCCAGAGTTCACCAAGCGAAACTGCAAGATTATCGGCCTGAGCGTCGATCCCGTCACCAGTCACGCCCAATGGGCGAAGGACATCGAGGAGACACAAGGACATAAGGTGAACTATCCCATGATTGGCGATCCCCAGCTCAAGATTGCCAAGCTTTATGGGATGCTCCCGGCCGAAGTCGGGGATAGCTGCGAGGGTCGTACCCCCGCTGACAATGCTACGGTGCGCACGGTCTTTGTGATCGGTCCTGATAAGAGGATCAAGCTTCAGCTGGCCTACCCCATGAGCACGGGGCGCAATTTCGACGAAATACTCCGAGCCCTTACTTCGCTGCAGCTCACCGCCAAACACCAGGTTTCCACTCCGGCGAACTGGAAGCCGGGCGACGACGTCATCATCAGCGGTTCCGTTTCCAACGATGAAGCAATCAAGAAATATCCAGGAGGTTGGAGGTCGCCTAAGCCGTATCTGCGGATCGTACCGCAGCCGAAGTAGTATGCGAGCGCCCTATGGTCCCACGGTTCGCTCGGGTCCGCGAGTTCGACGAACTGGCAAGGAGTCTCTTGGACTAACTGAAGATTGCTTGCGAATCAAGTTTAAAAGGGGGGCTCGTTCCGAATGCATGCGTCTTGGTGATCCTTACGGACACGAGTTTCCCTCAACTGAAACGTTCTCAACAGGAGGTTCTCCAAGAATTCGGAGAACTTCGCCCCGTTTCGGTCGAGTGTCTTCACGAGATCGGTACGGTTCCGGTGGGCTGTTTATGTAACCGCTCAGACGGATTGTCGCTCGCGATCCACACAGTTTCACGTCGAGCGCAGCACGTAGCTCAGTCCGGTGATTGTCCCACCTCCACTGTCGGCGAGCCTCCCGTCGACTAAAACATCGCAAAATAGATGGATGACGTCATACTGCTGTCGCCGCTCAATCATACTGGCCGGTATCAAAGACGCTTGTCGTCGTAGCCGGGAAGAACCGTCTATATATCTGAGTGTCGCCATTGATCAGCTCTTCGAAACGCGCATCAAGACTACGAACCAGTACCTTCAACCCCGTGACTTCGTCCTTGCGAAAGTGATTTGCCTTCCGCCGCTTCTGCCAAACACTCTGCCACGGGGGCTTAGCTGCTGGACAATCGTCTGCATCTCGCGCCTCGCGCGATGAATGGTGAATTGCAACCTCCAGTCGAAACGGAGTTGCTCGTATCCGGTAGGATCAACGACAAGATGAGCATGAATAACAGCAAGGCAAGTATTATCAGCATGAACCAAGGTTTATCAGCATGAACTGCTGCCATCCTGTTCCCATTATTCATCACGACTGGATCCTCGACCAAGCCGCACGTGCCTCTCCAGGAAATCTGTTGAATAATGAAAGATGGAAGCGCATGCAATCCGGTGATTGTCCTGGTCTTCAAAACCGGCGGACGGCATCTTTCGGTGTCGTCGGTGGGTTCGACTCCCACTCGCTTCCGCCATTTGTTTTCAGTAGATTATAGCGACAGTGAGCTGTGTCGCAAACTGAGAACCTTGGTTGAAAACTGCCGTGCAGTGATAAAAACGTGATAAAAGGAATTGCCTAGAAGCTGCCAACTTTGGTTTTATTCGGTTCCAGCTTAAGATCGCTCCTTGTTGTACATTGATAGGCACCTGGATCATTAGTCTCGGACCGTCTCCGGGATATTGCTGGCGCTCACACTCGACTGCCCCGTACGCTTTCCTTGAACAACCGGGGCCGCTATGCTGTCCGCAGGTTTGGATAGCGGATATCGCCGACGAGGGTTTGCCCCTGATCCGCTCGGAGTCGGTAAACGCTAGCCGACAAGGGAGGACCTATTTCCCAGAAGCCTATTTTTTGGCCAACTTCCGGATCGCCGACTAATCGAGAGTTGGCTCGCGTTGCACCACGATCAAAA
>JASHSL010000032.1 GCA_030040855.1 Terriglobales bacterium | reverse complement strand
TTTCTTCTCTTTGTAGGTATTGGGAGCCTCGGGAAGGTAGCGATCGCCATACTGGCTCTTGATGTAGCCTCGCACCTCGGTCAGGGCCTCCTCGGAGACGCGGGTGGAATCGGTGCGCATATAGGTGATCAGGCCGACGAGCCCCTCCTTACCTAACTCCACACCTTCGTAGAGTCGTTGCGCGATCATCATGGTTCGCTTGACGCTGAAGCGCAATTTGCGCGACGCGTCCTGCTGCAGTTTGCTGGTGGTGAACGGAGGCGTGGCATTGCGGCGCCTCTCTTTGCGGTCGACCGCGCGCACCACCCAATCGGCGATCTCGAGGGCCGCGCGAATCCGCTCCGCCTCTTGCTGGTTCGGAATCTCGAGTTTTTCTTCCCCCCGGCCTAAGAACCGGGCCACGAAGGCAGGAGGCTTGGAGGCTGCCAAAAGGGCATCCAGGGTCCAATATTCCTTCTTTTCGAAGGCCTTGATTTCCCGTTCGCGCTCGACGATGAGCCGCAGGGCTACGGTTTGTACACGGCCTGCCGACAAGCCCCGGCGCACTTTGTCCCAGAGCAACGGAGACACCTGGTAACCAACCAGACGGTCGAGCACCCGGCGCGCCTGTTGGGCCTCCACCAGGCGTTGATCGAGACCGCGGGGATGCTCGAACGCGGCCCGCACTGCCCGCTGGGTAATCTCGTTGAAGGTCACGCGGCGAATGCGACCGCCTTCTTCGTCATCCTTATCTTTATCTTTCTTTCGCTTCTTTTTTCCCTTCCCGTCGCTGAGCTCCGCGGCGAGGTGGGCCGCGATGGCTTCCCCTTCGCGATCCGGGTCGGGCGCGAGATAGATTTTGTCGGCAGACTGCGCCAGCTTCTTCAGCTTGATCAGAACCTTTTCTTTGCCCGGGATGATGATGTAATCGGTATCAAAATCGTGGTTGACGTCGACCCCGAGGGTGCTTTTGGGCAGGTCTTTCACATGACCGAGCGAAGCCTCGACCGTATAGCCCTTGCCCAGATATTTATGGATGGTTTTCGCCTTGGCCGGCGACTCGACAATGACTAGTCCTTTAGCCAATGGTTCCTCAGTAGAAGTTCTTGATCATCGACACTAACACGAGTTGGAGGTTATTGCGAACCACACGCCACCAAGGAGGAAATCCTCCCTGTCGGCGGACTTAGTCGGCCCTTGGCAGAGCGAGGCTCCATTGGACGCAGGGTTGCGGCCATCTCGTTTTTCCCCGAAATAAAGATGCGGTTTGGCTGGCCAGCGATTCATCGTGGTCCGAGGAGCCGCCTTAAGTCACAGACCCGTCGGCAGTTCCCGGCAACAAGCGTTGTTTTCACCGGGCCGGCAAGCTTGCGGCCGGAGGCAGCGGGCGCGGCGGGGCGCGGCCCGATTGTCAAGCCTCGAAAAGCGCGATAGACTCCCCGATTTGTCGGGAGGATTTCGTGAAAAGTTTCCTGGCGGCGCTCACCCGTTTTCTGGCGGTTTTACTCATCGTGTCCGGATTCTCAGCCCTTGCACAATACACCGATCCTGTCGTGATTCGCGATCTCGGGGGTGCGGAGGAATTTGCACGGCGGCGGCAGGAATTGGCGAAGCAACTCAAAACCGGCTACCTGATCCTGTTTGCCCGACAGGTGTTGCCGGAGGCAAACCACTATCGCGAGGACAACGACTTTTTCTACTACAGCGGTCTGGCGGATCCTGGCGCGGTGCTGGTGATGGACGTCGTCAAGGGAACGACCTTCATCTTTGAGCCGCAACAGAGTGCACGCGTCAAGCAAGTCTACGGTTCGAACCTTCTGTCCATGACGGCAGAGCAGCAGGAAAAGCTCGGGTATAAAACCGTCCTGCCCGTCAGCGTGCTCGATGATTGGCTGGCATTCCCGTTGGGCAAGGAAACCGATCTTTGGTTGCGGCTTAGCTATCCGGACAAGGCGGATGGTTCGCGCTTCGAGGTGGGACGCGACTACGCCGCGCAGTACGAAAACCCCTACGGGGATCCCACGCCGGGGGACCGCTCGGCCTTCAACAAGCTGGCGGAACGTTATCCGGCAGCCCATCAGAAGGATGCCACCCCTTTCATCGATGAGATGCGAAACATCAAAACGCAAGCGGAGATTGGCGTGTTGCGCCGCAACGGCAGCCTGAGCGCCGAAGGCATCCGGCAAGCCATCGCCCACGCCAAGCCGCCCATGTACGAGTACCAGATCGAGGCGCGGGCGGACTACGTGTTCCGCAACGGAGGCGCGCAAGGCTGGGCCTACCCGGCCATTGTTAGCTCCGCGGAAAATATCAACACTTGGCACTATTTCAGCGACCGGCGGCAGATCCAAGCGAATGAGCTGGTCGTATTCGACTTTGCCGCTGACCTCGATCATATGGCCATGGATATCACTCGGACCTTCAACATCAGCGGAAAGTTCACTGCGGAACAGGCCCAGTGGTACGGGATTGATCTCGCGTGCCAGAAGGCAGTGATCGCCATGCTCAAGCCCGGCAACAGCTATGAGCAGGCCTCGGACGCGGGGAAGGCGGTCTTCGAGCAGCACGGAGAGGGCAAGCAATGGCTCGGCTTCCCCGGGCATTTCGTCGGGCTGGCCACGCATGATGTTTTGTTTCCCAGAGGAGCGATCAAGCCGGGTCAGGTGGTGACAGTGGAACCGATCCTCGAGTTTGCGGACAAGCAGATGCATTTTCGCGTCGAAGACACGGTTCTGATTACCGAGAACGGGCCAGAAATTCTGTCCTCCGGCGTACCCAAAGAGACGGTGGATGTGGAACAACTTGTGGGTCGCGAGCCATAGACGCCGCGACGACCGCGCAGAGCGGCAGGAGATGGAACCGACAGGCTCTCGGGCGAGTGGTCTGCGATCGATCGCCTGCGGGTAGATGGGACAGACTGGCACCCAGGCGAATAGAGCAGACCCTTGCTAGAATCGAGCATTGGCCCGCATGAAGCCTTTCCGAATCTCGGCCATCTCCTACTTGAATACCGCCCCTCTGCTATGGGATTTCGAGCACGGAGATCCCAGCTCCGACTTCGAGATCTCCTATACGATACCCTCGCTCTGTGCGGCCAGCCTGCAGGATGGATCGGCCGACATTGGCATCATTCCCGCGGCGGCCTACGCCAGCATCCCGGACTTATTGATCCTGCCCGACGTCTCGATTGCCGCGCGCCAGGCCGTGCGCTCGATTCTGTTGGTGAGCAAGGTGCCCCGGGAGCGGATTCGGACGGTGGCGCTCGATCGCTCCTCTCTGACCTCGGTGGCACTGCTCAAGGTCTTGTTTGCCCGCTGGTGGGGTGGGGAGAGGATTTACCGAACCATGCCCCCGGACCTTGAGAGCATGCTCGCGAGCCACGATGCGGCCTTGCTCATTGGCGACCCCGCGCTGCAGCTCGAGCATTCTCGATTCCTCAGCTTTGATCTTGCCGAGGAGTGGATTCGACTCACCCAGCTGCCGTTCGTGTTCGCTTTCTGGGCCGTGCGCGGTCGATCGCTCGAGGAGAAGCGGCCTGGCGACCTTGCTTCCCTCTTCCAGCAATCGCGCGATCATGGACTTTTGCCCGGCAACCTGCGTCAGATCGTTCGAGATTGGGCGGCGCGATTGGCTTTGCCTGGCGATCGGATTGAGAGTTACCTTCGGGAGAACATCCATTACTTTCTCGATCCCGCCTGTCTTGCTGGCATGGAGCTCTTCTACCGCTACGCAAGCGAATGCGGAGCGTTGCCCCCGGCTCCGGAACTGCGCTTCCTCGAGCCATCGAATCTGACCATCGGCTCGCGACGCTAGTGTCGGCGGTCGATACCACCCGCAACCTCCGAGCCGCCTCTAATCATTGCCATGGCTTTCGCCGCTCCCATCCTCGCGCTTTCGCTGCGGCAGGGGCAGAGGCGCCTGGGCAGCCTTGGGCTGCTGATCGTCGGAATCGCCGACAATTCGCTCATACCCATGCCCGGCAGCATGGATATCCTGACCATTTGGCTCGCCGCGAACGAGCGCCGGTACTGGCCCTTCTACGCCGCCATGGCTACCTTAGGTGCCTTGCTGGGCGGCTCGATCACCTATGAACTGGCGCGGCGCGGGGGGAAGGAGGCGCTTGAAAGAAGAAAAGCCAAGAAGCAGGCGCAGAGGCTGTATCGGCGCTTCGAGCGCTGGGGCTTCGGCGCCGTTGCCGTTCCTGGCCATGCTTCCGCCTCCCTTTCCCATGGTCCCCTTCCTGCTGGCCGCAGGTGCCCGGCAATATCCGCGCAAGAAATTCCTTGCCGCCCTCGCTGTCGGCCGTGCAATCCGCTTCACCGTCATCGCTGCTTTGGGTGCTCGCTATGGGGACACGATCGCCGGCTTCTTTGCCCAATACTACAAACCGGCGCTCGTCCTTCTCATCGGCCTGGCCGTCGTCGGCTCCATTTTAGCTCTCGCCGAATATCTGCGCGCGCGCAGGCGCTCGGCCGCGCCTCGGCTCGGCGTAGGTCCCACGCCAGCCCGCTGATCGTCCGGGCCTGGGAGTGGAGGAAGCCGCTCGCTTGGGCTAGAATCGCTAGAGTGCCGGAGGATCGATGGCCCTGACCGAATCACAAGCGCTCGATCTTTTTCGCTCCGACGATCTGATCGGCATCGGCATCGAAGCCAGCGCGCTCCGTCGCAAGCTCCATCCCGACGGGGTGGTCACCTACATCATTGATCGCAACATCAACTACACGAATTTTTGCACCGAATATTGCACCTTCTGCGCCTTTTATCGACCGCTCAAGGGGCCCAAAGCGAAAGAGGGGTACATCCTCGACTTCGACACCATCTATGAAAAGATCCGCGAGACGGTCGAACTCGGCGGCACCGGTGTGTTGATGCAGGGCGGACTCCATCCCGACCTCAAAATTGATTGGCATGAGCGGATGCTGCGGGGCATCAAGCAGCGCTTCCCCCGGGTTCACCTGCATTGCTATTCAGCCTCGGAGATTCTTGCCATTGCCGAGTACAGCGGACTCGATATCAGGGAGACAATTGTGCGCCTGCGCGATGCCGGCCTCGATTCGATTCCCGGCGGGGGAGCGGAAATTCTCGATGATGAAGTGCGGTACAGAATCGCTCGCTTGAAGTGCCTCACCGAGGACTGGCTGCGGGTGCACCGAACCGCACACCAACTGGGGATGCGCACGACCGCGACCATGATGTTTGGGGTGGGAGAAAGCTACCAACATCGGGTCCGTCACCTCGAGCGGCTCTATCAGTTGCAGGAGGAAACCGGGGGCTTCACGGCCTTCATTCCCTGGACCTTTCAGCCCGCCAACACGGCTTTGGGCGGTCGGCACTGGGAGGAGGCGACGGCGGTTGAATATCTGAGGACCCTCGCCATTGCTCGGCTCTATCTCTCCAATTTTGAGAACGTACAATCGAGCTGGGTCACCCAGGGGTTAAAAGTCTGCCAGCTTGGCCTCCAGTTTGGAGGCAATGATGTGGGTTCGGTGATGCTCGAAGAGAACGTCGTCCGCGCCGCAGGGGTCACCAACTGCACCACCGAAGAAGAGCTGCGCCGGATCATTCGGGACGCCGGATTCAGACCGGTGCAGAGAGACACGCTCTATCGAACCTACTTTCTCCAAGGATGAGTCGCCCTCGGCCTAAGGAGATGTGGGCGCGAGGAAGCTCCGCTTTGCCAGGCGGGTTCAGGTACAATAGGAGTCCTCAGCCGACTTACCGACGGCTGCGCTAGCATTACTCGTCAGAAGCCATGCTCGTTTCTTCCTGCTCCCTGCTCGCAGCGATCCTTGCCCCGCGTGGCCTCGCTCAGTACCTCCGGCAGCACTTCCTGGATAAGACGTTTCAGGGGTTATATCACGCCAACGCCTTTGATATGGCGCTGCTGATCCCCTACTTCGTGGTGCTTATTCTGCTGGCCTCCTACGGGGCCCATCGTTACCTCTTGGTCTACTTGTATTACAAGAACAAAAAGAACCGAACGACCGAGCCCATCGAGAAATTCTCGGAACTGCCGAGGGTTACCCTCCAGCTGCCGATTTATAACGAGCGCTTCGTGGTCGAGCGACTGCTTGAGGCCGTCGCCAAATTGAATTATCCGCTCGAGAAACTCGACATCCAAGTACTCGATGACTCGACCGACGAGACGGTTCGCGTGGCCCGCGCCTTGGTGGACCACTACGCCAGCCAGGGGTTGCCGGTCAGCTACCACCAGCGAAGCAATCGGGCAGGATTTAAAGCCGGAGCCTTGGCCGAAGGTCTGGCCACCG
>JASHSL010000359.1 GCA_030040855.1 Terriglobales bacterium | reverse complement strand
ATGTACGCCTGCAGAAATTTCTGGACGATACCATCTTCCAAACCTATGTCCTGCTGCCGGAGTTCTACGATCCCCATACGCCGTTGCCGTTTCACCGGCTGGTCATCAATGCCATCGGTGATGCCGAGGTGTCGCCGGGACCTTTGGCTGCCGCGCAGTCCATCATCGCGCGGACCACGGCACCGGTGATCAATTCGCCGGCCGCCGTGCTCGCCACCGGCAGGAGCAACAACGCCAAGCGCCTCGCCGGACTGCCGGGGGTGGTGACGCCAATCACGGCCACGCTTCCCAGGGAGCAGCTTTCCCATCCCGAGGCGCGACTCACCCTGGCGCGCCACGGCTTCCAATTCCCGCTTCTGCTCCGGACCCCCGGCTATCACACGGGGCTGCATTTTCTGCGCGTGGAAAGTCTCGAAGCCCTCCCGGACACATTGACGAAGCTTCCTGGCGAGGAATTGGTGGTCATGCAGTATCTCGATGCCCGGGGACGCGACGGGAAAACACGCAAGTATCGGGCGATGGTCATCGACGGCCAACTCTATCCGCTGCACTGTGCCATTTCGAGCCATTGGAAAATCCATTACTTTACCGCCGAGATGGCAGATAACCCCGTGCACCGCGCGGAAGATGCAGCCTTCCTCGAAAACATGCCCGTGGTGCTCGGTCCACTCGCAATCAATGCGCTCGACCGAGTCCAGTCCGTCCTCGGCCTCGATTATGGAGGCATTGATTTTGGTTTGAGCGCAAAGGGAGAGGTTTTGCTGTTCGAGGCCAATGCCACCATGGTGGTTAATCCGCCCGAACCAGATGAGCGATGGAATTACCGTCGGCCTGCCTATGAACGGATCGCTACCGCCATTCAGAAGATGTTGACCGTTCGGGCTGCCTCCCTCACCCCAGCGAAGAGATGAGGTGTAGCATCGAAGCGAATCTCTGCCCTCGGATATCTCTGCGCTCGCACTCCGCCCCCGCAGGAAATGATCGATCTGTTCCCAAGGGGTCGTTGGCGGCGACCAGGCACGGCGGCATGCGTTCCAATTCATGACACCATGTCCTAATTGCTAACAATCGGGACAGGTCCACTTCCAGAATGTTTCTCATGGCGCGCTGAGAAAACGTGCAGTTTCATAGACTTGAATTAATCGAGCATTAAGGTCCTCTAATTGCACTGGTTGCCGACGTCCAGGAACGAGGAGCGTGACCATCTCGCCCTAGTCAAGGGATTAACCATTCTTATGAATGGCGAGAGTGACCCCGAAGGCAATCCTGGGTGCCAGGTTCAGACACGACGCTCACCAGCGTTGTTGAGATCAAACGCTCTGCGGGGAAGGTCGAGCAAGGCCGCAAAAGATTTTTCTAGGCGTGCCGGCGCGGCGAAAGCTCCATAGAGCCCAGGGCTATGCTGCTTCACCTGCTAGGGTGAAGCCTATTCGTTACTTACGGAACAAGGGGAATATGGAGATGCCAGAGGCAATTCCTTCGCTACAGACAAGGCCGGTTGTACACCCAACTCCCGCGGCACAAGTGCTGGTCGCCGACGATGACATTCCACTGGCGCACTTCCTGCGTCGCGGCCTCGAAAGTAACAAGTACGACGTGCGTCTCGCCCACGACGGAGAGACCACGCTGCAGGAGATCTCCGCAACTCGCTATGGACTCCTGATTTTGGATCTGAACCTCCCCAAAATCGACGGCATGGCGTTGCTCGGACGGCTGCGGCCCATCGCGCCGAATCTGCCGGTTTTAGTGCTTACAGCGCGCAGTGGAGTCGAGGACCGGATCATGGCCCTCGACGGCGGTGCCGACGACTACATGGTCAAGCCGTTCTCTTTCCAGGAGCTGGTAGCCCGATCTCGCGCGTTGCTGCGGCGCAACCGGAGAACTTCAGGAACCGTGTTGCAAGTGGGTGATTTGATTTTGAATCGCGCCGAGTTCCGTGTCGAACGGGCCGGCAAGAACATTGAACTGACCGCCAAGGAGTTCGCTCTTCTCGAATATCTCATGGTCAACGCTCGATGTACGGTGACCCGCGCCATGATCATGGAGGAGGTCTGGAAGACTCCGTACGACGGCAAGACAAACTTAGTAGATGTTTACATCAAGTACGTTCGAGACAAAGTGGACACAGATTTTGCCTGCAAGCTGTTGCGGACGGCCCGCGGCATCGGCTATGTCATCAGTGACAATTAGGGGATTGCGATGACGTTTGACTCACAGACAGTTTGGACCACGGCGGTTTTGGATCAGGAAAACATCGCGGCACTGTCCCGCGGACTGCATCAGGCGGCCCAACCTCTGACGGCCCTCCAGGGATGGCTTGAACTCGCTCTGATTGGATCTCACACCGAGGACGAGTACAAGTCGTCGATCCGGCAGGCGATCGAGGAATCCCGCAGGGTTTTAACCTGCTTTAACCACTTGCGTGAACTGGCGCGACTGCCACATTCCGCATCCGGTTTCGCGATATCGGAGCTAGTGAGAGCTGTTCTAGACAGATTTGAAAGCGATTTCGATGCTGCGGGAGTGGAGGTCGTAGTAGACCCCTTGCCGGACAGACCCGGGGTTGACGATCTTGTTCGGGTTTCCGAGAGCCGAGTCTCGACGGCTTTGTCCCTCGTTCTATCGAGTTCGTTCCCCTTCCTCGAGAGCGGCGATCGACTTGAATTATCAATGACGTCACAGCCGGAGACCGTGGAAATCTGTGTGCTGATCCGAAAGCAGCACCCGGACGCTAGGGCTTCTCGACCGGAACTCAATGGCAGGGCTGCGCCCCTGGAGCTTGCGCAAGCTCTGATCCTCGGCATCGGGGGGACGGTTTCCTTGGGTCCATCTGTATTCTCGGTGCGGCTCTCGCTGCCGAGGATGCCGGCGCTGTCGCGGTCGTGCGATGCAGCGCAAACAAGGTGCGCCCATGTCTAGCCCGGTTGTCTCCCCCCAGGTTCCTACCCATGGGCTGAACGCTGTTGGCGCCGTGGGTCTTCTGGTCGTCAGTTCGAGTCCCGATCTTCGTCGGGATCTGATCGCAAGACTGGAGTCCGACCATTGGTTCGTGATGCAGTCGAGCAGCGGGGCGGAAGCACTGGAGAAGATCGATGCCGGGGAAGCCTCCCTGGTAGTTTTGGATCCGAGTCTTCCCGATCTTGAAGTGGAGGAGTTCAAGGCGATTGTGCAACAGTACCCTGGCGTCATGGTCATCCCGATAAACCCGCTCACGGGGCAACCCATTGTCGCCACTCCCTCACCAGACTCGATTTGTTTCGAGGTTGTACGCAAGATTGAGCGGGGATCGCCATTGCGATCGGGAACTCCCATTTCGGCCCGCGTAACGGAAAGCGAAGACTTTGCTCAGAATGGGTTGCCGGGATTTCTAGGAATGTCGCCTTCGGTACGGCGTTTGTGCTCGATGGTCCATTTGGTCGCCCAGCGAGATACAACCGTGCTGATCATGGGAGAGAGCGGCACTGGGAAGGATGTTGTAGCCCGGGCTCTTCATCAGCTCGGCACGCGGCGCCTGCGACCGTTCGTCGTGATCAATTGTGCGGCGATTCCCGAACCCCTCCTCGAAGCCGAATTGTTCGGATTTGTTAAGGGAGCTTTCACCGGCGCAGTCCAGTCCAGAATCGGACGCATTCATGCCGCACACGGCGGGACGCTGTTTTTGGACGAAATCGGGGATCTACCTTTAAGCCTGCAGTCCAAGCTGTTACGTTTTCTCGAACAAGGGGAAGTGCAACGGCTGGGCAGCAGCGATTCGTTTCGGGTCGACGTTCGCGTCATTGCCGCGACCAACGCGAACCTTCGCCGTCTAGTTCAAGAGCATAATTTTCGCGAGGATCTCTATTATCGACTTTCCGTCTTTCCGATCGAACTCAGTCCGCTGCGGAACCGCATGGAGGATCTCCATCTGTTGACGGAACATTTTCTGGCGAAATTCTGCCCGCACGCTGTCGTGATCAGCGCCGAGGCCTCCGCGCTTTTGCAAAAGCACACCTGGCCTGGTAACGTTCGTGAACTGCGAAACGTTATCGAACGGGCGAGTATTCTCGTCGGACAAGGCGGGACCATCGCGCCGGAGCACATTATCCTCTGACCTGAGGTAACTGGGAATTGCCCGTTCTGCTTCGCTCGGACAGGTTGCGTACCTCCCATTCCCAGACGCCCTACGACTCAGCATACCCGGCGTGCTACCGACCACGACTCAAAATGTTGGTCTGTACAGGCAAGGACCCGCGGCAGAGCCACCGAATCCATGGGCTGTGGAACAGCACATCCTAGGATGACGTAGGTCACTGCATAAAGCTTCGGGAAGTCGGAAACTAAAGTTGTGCCGGATGCTTGAGGATCCCATCCCCGTAGTCACCCCAGGCGCACGGCTGCAGAGTGCTTCGTCAAAGGGGATGGGAGAGAAAGCCGTCACAAACACCTCAAGCATCCGGTTTGCTTTCGTTCTGCGGCGCAACATGCTGCGCAAATCGTTCTTTCCGCCCGAAGCAGTGATTGTGTGATCCACATCACTGTTCCAACTGCTGTAGGTCACAGATACATGTTCTTCGCCGGCTCATTGTGAAGTGCGCGGGGAGGTGCATTATGTTGTCGCTGCACTACTGGGGCCATCTTTTGGCTGCCCTTTATACGGTGATCGGAGGGTTCATTCTCTGGACGGCGTCCCGCCCAAGTTGCCGTAATTGCGTTCACCGGGGCTATTGCTCAAACCGGGTGCACCGGTTTGTGGTGCCTGAGTGTGCTAAGGAAAAAAGGGTAAACCGGAAGGGAGCTCAAAATCCCATCCATTCCGAGAGCCGCCTTCCCATAACGAGTTGAAGCCGGCAACGCGAGCCCACGCATGAGCTGCGAAGTGCCAGCTCGAGTAACGAAAAGAATCAGAGACGTATCGAGGGCCCCTCAGGCGGGCGCTTCCCCCCATCTTCTTCCTTGCTAAGCCAACTCAGTCTTGTCTTGACCTCTCGTCCATGGGACGAGTGAGACTTCCGACTCACATCTCTTCGATGGGCCAGTAATCGCCAGCCTGATCCTTCAGCCTCTCTGCTACCTTCGCCCGAATCCGCAAAGGAATTGCCAGCTCATGTCCCATGGTGAAGGTCACGTACTCGAAAAACCAGTCTTTGCTCCTTCGCACCTTGATCTCTTTCCACGGAATCAGCAAGGGAGGGTGCATGAAGCGAAATAGGAGCATGCAGGCTACGAACAGACCTTCCCGATTGGCTCCTAGCGTGAGCACGTTGTTGTAGTTCGCCAGCCACCGCATCCGGCCGCTTTGTCCTCTCCATTTTGCTCCCTCGAACGGGACTTCTGTTCGGTAGAGTTTTGACAAGGAAAACCAGCCACTCGTAATGCTAAGGAGTGCGCTGATCAGAAACCACAGCGCAACCGGGAACATGGCAGCGTAGAGCAACGGATATTGGCCGATGAAACGCTGCAAACTATTGGCAGACATGCCTCGGAGATCGACGACGCCCGCTAGCTGTGATAGAGCCGCTCTGGACGTGGACAAACAATTGTATCGCTTGCTTGGAGAAATCCTTAGTGTTGCCCGACAAGAAACCGACCAACCGACCGAGGCTCCTCCGCGTTTTGAGGAAATGCGCTTTCAGGCGTGGCGGCACTCTCCCGCGGCGATGTGAATCGATAGGGTCGTCTGAGGCGGACGAACTCCCCACGCTGCTGGCTGAGCGACACGCCAAACTCGAAGCCGAGGTAGAGTCCCCGGCAAGCCCGGTACAAGCAGATGACGCTTTCAGCATCTGTTGCCGAATGCTTCTACCTTATTATTAGGCTCTGCCTCACAAGCTATGCCCGGCTTTCTGATTCCTGGCTGATTCGATTGAGTTTGACGACGCTCTCGACCTGAAGACGGCAGGGATGTGAAGGATTTGCGGTGGGACAGCGAAAATCTGGAGACTTGATCCGTCAGGGCGTGTGGGTTCCGGAAATTGTGGCACGCGAATTCCGGAAATTCTGGCACGCTCAGCTGCAGGCGGCAAGACCTCCTCTAACTTTAGATGACGTGTGCGCCCCGAGGGTCCATCGAGTTGGATAAAGCGTCCGCGTTCCAGGATGCGATCGAGGATGGCTGCGGCCAAGTCCTCATCGTGCAAGACCTTCCCCCGGCTTATTGGTGGTGAAGATCATAGGCCGTCTTCTCAGGTGGCGATGGTTGACCACATGAAATAAAACATTGGCGGCATCCGGACCGTAAGTTAAGTAACCGACCTCATCGATCACCAAGACGTGAGGGCGGGTATAGGCTAGTAAGGATTCCTGCAAGCGTCCGT
>JASHSL010000358.1 GCA_030040855.1 Terriglobales bacterium | reverse complement strand
TTAGGGCGACTTTGGCGGTTTGTCCAAACTTTCCAGTTCCGTGCGAGCACGCTCCAAGATTTCTCGGATTCTTCCGATACGAGCGGAATCGTGAGATCCGCGGGTGGCAGCGCGAAGCGCAGCCTTCAGCAGTTCCGCTGCCGGCCGCGCCACTTCGGCGGCTTCCGGCCCGATCCAGGGCCCCCAGCCTTCCCATTGTTCCGCCCGCTGCCAGATCCGCCGAACCGCCTCCGACTCGCGCCCGAGCTCCTGCTTGCCTGCTTCCGTCAGACGATATGTGCGCTTGCCATCGCTCTGCTCGGATGTCACCAACCCCTCATCTTCGAGCTGCTGCAGTGCGGGATAAATCGCCCCGGCACTGGCGCGATAAATCCCTCCGGATCGCGCTTCGAGGTCCTTCATCAGTTCGTAACCATGCTTTGGACCCTGCTCAAGAAGGGAGAGTAACGCCAGGCGAACCTCACCCGGACCAAAGAAGCGACTCCAGCGACCCCAGCGACCACCGATCCAGGGGAAAAATGCGGCTCCCAAAGGAGCCCAACTCTGTGCCGACCACCAACTTGAACATCCTCGATACATCGACTTTCTCCTCGATATAACTTTCATTATTTCTTTAATTATATCTAAAGATAGTATGAAAGCATGAAAGCAATTACCGTTTCTTTTGCATTTTCACTGTTTTACGGAAGACTGCCGTGCACCGCCGATGGGTTCAGGCGGAGGATCTCGAAGGGCGCGCTCCTCGAAGCCAGGATAGGGCACTTTTTGAGGAGATTTTCCTAGGAGCCCGGGCAAGGCCTGGAATAGTCTTTTGTTCGTCTGCGATGTATGCTCCTCACGGGGCAGCCGGTGGCCCCGATTCTGCCAAGGGCCCCGGAGCACTGTGCCACGAGCCGGAAGACTCCTGGGCTCTGCCGCCCCTCGAAAGTAGTCCCCCATGGCTTATCGCTCAGATAATCGCGCTCCCGAACAGATGCGGCCGGTCAACATTGTCCCCGACTTCATCAGCACGGCCGAGGGTTCGGTGCTGATCGAACTGGGGAACACGCGGGTGATTTGCACCGCGTCGCTCGAGGAGACCGTGCCTCAGTTCATGCGCAACAGCGGTAAGGGCTGGATTACGGCGGAATACAGCATGCTCCCCCGATCGACTTTGACCCGCACCCCGCGCGAGGTTAGCAAAGGACGCCCGAGCGGACGTACCCATGAGATCCAGCGCTTGGTTGGACGCGCGCTGAGGGCGGTGACCGACCTCGAGCACCTGGGCGAGCGCACGGTGTGGATCGATTGTGACGCGATCCAAGCCGATGGTGGAACCCGCACCGCGGCGATTACCGGAGGCTTCGTTGCTCTGGGATTGGCACTTGAAAAATTAGTGGCGGCAGGAACGCTGAGCACGGTACCTCTGCGGGATTTTATCGCCGCGGTGAGTGTGGGGATCGTGGAGGGTGAGATTCTGCTCGACCTTTCCTATGAAGAGGATTCTCGGGCGGACGTGGACTTGAATTTCGTGATGACCGCGGGCCGCAAACTGGTGGAGATTCAGGCCACCGCCGAGCGCCAGGTCTTCGATGAGCAACAACTGGAAAAAATGCTGGCCATGGCGCGCGATGGAGTTCAGTCGCTGATCGCCAAGCAGCAGGCAATTTTGGGAGTCTTAACCCTCAGACAGTAGCTCGGGCGGAATACCGGGTTCTTCCCCACATCGTCTGCGCCGCTGGCGGGGGAAACATATTACAATTGAAGACGCGCTGCGGTTAACTTTTTTTCATACTTCATTTCCGAGGAGGCTTTATGAGACTTACCCCTGGAAAACTCGCGGGGCTGCGAAAGGTATCCACCGATCGCGGCGTCATCGCGGCGGCCGCGATGGACCAGCGCGGCTCGTTGCAGAAGTCGCTGGCCAAGGACAAAGGCGGCACTGTCACCGACTCCATGATGGAGGAATTCAAGTCGCTGGTCACCGAGGTTCTCACTCCCCATGCCAGCGCAATTCTGCTCGACCCGGAGTGGGGTCTGCCCGCTTCCAAGCGCCGCGCCAAGAACGCGGGGTTGCTCCTGGCTTACGAAAAGACAGGTTACGACAAGACAGGTCCCGGTCGTCTTCCCGATCTGCTCGATCTCTGGTCGGTTCGCCGCTTGAGGGAAGCCGGCGCCGACTGTATCAAGATTTTGCTCTACTACACCCCGTTCGACCCCAAAAACATCAACGACGCCAAACATGCCTGGGTGGAGCGCATCGGTGATGAATGCCGCGCCAACGATATTCCTTTCTTCCTCGAATTCGTCGGCTACGAAGAAGGCGCGGACGAGAAGGGGTTAGACTACGCCAAAAAGAAACCCGAAATTGTCACGGCAAGCATGAAGGAGTTCAGCAAAGATCGTTACGGTGTGGACGTTCTGAAAGTCGAAGTGCCGGTCAACCTGAAGTTCGTCGAAGGCGCCCGGTGCTACGCGGGGCAAGCGGCTTATAGCCGGAAGCAAGCCCTGGACTTATTCCGGCAAGCGGCGGGCGTCGCCAAAAAACCATTCATTTATTTGTCCGCCGGGGTCAGCAATGCCGAGTTCGCCGAATCCTTGGAACTCGCCGCCGAAGCGGGCGTGAAGTTCAATGGCGTGCTTTGCGGCCGCGCCACTTGGAAGGACGGCATTCCGGTTTACGCCAAACAAGGCCCCGACGCCTTCCGCAAGTGGCTCCAAAGCGAAGGTGTGAAGAACATCAATAATGTGAACGATCGACTGAAGGCCGCCTCACCCTGGTTCCCGATCTATGAGGTCGAGCCGGCCATGGCCAGCGTGTAGCTGTCGAATCGTCGGCGAGTCGGGCTCGGGTGGAATGCCGCGTTGGCTAATTCCAGGTTCCCGACTCGCGCACTACTCCCACTCAATCGTGCCGGGTGGCTTCGAGGTGATGTCATACACCACGCGGTTCACGCCTTTGACCTCGTTAACGATTCGGTTGGCGATGGTTTTTAGCAGGGCATGCGGTAGGGGCACCCAGTCGGCCGTCATGCCGTCTTCGGAGTGAACCGCACGGACGGCACAAGTGTAGGCGTAGGTGCGCTGGTCACCCATCACGCCGACCGACATCACCGGCAAGAGCACGGCAAAGGATTGCCAGATTTTCCTGTAGAGACCAGCCTGCTTGATCTCCCCGACAACGATGTCATCGCACTCGCGAAGAATTTCCAGGCGCTCTGGCGTAACCTCGCCCACAATGCGGACGGCGAGACCGGGGCCGGGAAAGGGCTGTCGCTGCAAGATTTCTTCCGGCACTCCCAAATCACAACCGATCTTGCGGACCTCGTCCTTGAACAATTCTTTGAGGGGTTCGATGAGCTTGAGATTCATCTTCTCCGGCAAACCGCCCACGTTGTGGTGCGACTTGATCACCTGCGAGGGACCCTGCACGGAGCGCGATTCGATCACGTCGGGATAGAGCGTACCCTGCACCAGCCACTCGACTTTGCCCTCCGCCTTCTCAATCCGGCGCGCCTCTTCCTCGAATACGGCGATGAATTCCCTGCCGATCGTCTTGCGCTTCATCTCCGGATCCGTCACGCCTGCCAACTTGCGCAAGAAGCGGTCGCTCGCATCCACGGCGTCAACTTGCAATCCCAGCTTGTCGCGCAGGCTCTGTTGAACCTTGCGGAATTCGTCTTTGCGCAGAACGCCGTTATTCACGAAGATGGAAGTAAGCCGCGTGCGGCCTTTTTCATCGCGCAGCGCACGATCGACCAGGGTGGCAGCCACGGCCGAGTCTACGCCTCCGGAGAGAGCGCAAATGGCACGGCCAGCGGCGACCCTATCACGCACCTGGGCAATGCTCGCATCGATGAAGTGTTGTGCAGTCCAATTGGGCGTGGCGGCGCAGATGGCAAGCGCGAAGTTGCGCAGGATCGCCGTGCCCTGCTCGGTGTGTCGAACCTCGGGGTGGAATTGCACAGCCCACAGTTTCCGTTCCGGGTTCGCGATCGCCGCCGTGGCGCTCGGCGAACGCGCGGTCACATGGAACCCGGGAGGCAAAGCGACTGCTTCATCGCCGTGCGACATCCAAACGCTCAAGCTGTGTGGTAAGGAGCGAAACAATCCCGTTCCATCCGTGATTTCCACGCGGGCATGACCATATTCGCGCTTCTCCGCCGCCCGCACGCTGCCGCCCAGCACGTGAACCATCCACTGCAACCCGTAACAGATGCCCAGCACGGGGACACCGAGGTCGAACAGCCCGCGATCGGCACGGGGTGCATCCCGGTCGTAGACCGAGGCTGGGCCTCCGGAAAGAACCATCCCTACCGGGCAGTGGCTGCGAATCTCATCGAGGCTGGCAGTGCACGGCAGCACCACCGAAAAGACATTCTGCTCTCGGATGCGGCGCGCGATGAGTTGAGAGTACTGCGCTCCGAAATCGAGGATGACAATAGATGGCGTTGTCACAGACGAGTTTCTCAGATCCGCGGCCCAGGTGTAAAGACGAACCACGGGCCGGGACTGAAGGTGCCAGGCGTCCGGGATCGGGAGTCAGTTCTCCTCCGGAGCATCGCTAAGAATCAGCTCGTCGGGGTCCACGCCCGCAGTCGTTGACGGTGCTGAAGCCGGGCTGATCGGGCTCGTCGGCGGAAATACGCTGGCGAGCCGCGGGGTTCCGGGCCCTTCCACAATTCCCACATAGGCCGCCAGCCGGCCGATGTGGAGAAAATCCACCGCGGCAAAATAGAGCAGAGTCACCATCACGATCCCGCCGAAGACGGCACCTCGGGGAAGCAGTTCCGACACTCCCAAAGGGAATGCCACGATCGAAGTAGCCGCCACGAATGCCGCGATGTGCGCCAAGGCGAACCAGAGCCCGGCCGCTAAGACCGAGCCAGGACGATGGCGAACCAGGTCGACGGCCGCGGCAATTGCCGCAAAGCTATCCCGCGCTTTGACGACTACGAAAACTGCGGCTACAGAAAGAAACCAATTCGTAACCGACCAAGCCAGCCACACCAGCATCAGGACCGACAGAAAGAGGACAAAGGCTGCGGCCGGCGGGGAGGTTGTGACCGGAGATAGCCACGTGGCCACTAGAAATGCGGCCAGGGACCCCACACCCGCAGCCAATGTAAGAGCAACCCGTAGGAAGTTGAGACCCCAAAGCGACGGCAGGGGAGAGGGTCTCGGTTCTCCCTGATCGCCGTTGGCGGGCCGCGACGCCTCGCTTTCTCGAAGGTAGGCCAACAAGGATTGGATGGTCACCGCCCGGCCGAGCGAGGCTAGGGCCATCCAGGTTACGGCGAAGACCACAGCCAGCACCACCAAGGTTTCGATCGCCCGCGCGGCGCTGCCGCTGAAGATGCGTGCCAGGGCGCGCGAGACGAGCACCGGCTGCCGGGTTCTTAACAGCAGCCAATCACCGGAACCGACCGGTAACGTATCCAGGTATTCGATCGAGGACACCAGAAGCAGGGTTCCGCACGCCGCGGCGAAACTCCAGCGCCATGCGATCTCTGCCAGGCCGAGCGACGGATGCAGCAGCATGACTCGAAAGCCTGCCAGCGTGGGAGATCGCGATTCCATAGCAGCCAGCATCCTCTCGGGACCCTCGCCGGCGCAGTCAACTCCCCAGCTCCGGGGGAGAAGCAACGAGCACGCCAGGGTTTTTGAGCCGCGGGCGCTCCTACGTTCATTCGACGACAATGTTGACCAGCTTGCCGGGAACGACCACGATTCTCGCGATTGCCTTGCCTGCGATTGCGCTCTTAATCTTCACGTCCTCGAGGGCAGCCTCGCGAATGGTGTCCTCGGAGGAGCCCGCAGCCACCAGCACCAACCCGCGCAATTTGCCGTTGACCTGCACCGGAATCTGAATTTCCTCTTCCTTCGCCAGCACCGGATCGTACTTGGGCCAGGGTACCCGCAACAGGCTTTCCTTCTCGCCCAGCATCTCCCAGAGTTCGTGCGCCAGGAAGGGGGCAAAGGGAGCAAGAAGCACCACCAGTTCGCGCTGCACTACAGCCAAGAGGGCGAGATTGGCGGGCAAGGGCGTCCGGCTCACGACCTCCTCGAAGGAATGCATCTCGTTCACCAGCTCCATGATGGCGGCGATCGAGGTGTTAAAGTGCCAGCGCCCCTGAAAATCGTCGCTGACGCGCCGAATGGTCTGGTGAAGCTTGCGCTGCATGGCCCGCGCCTCGGGCTGCAGGGGCGCAGGCTCCGAGGTCTCTGGGTCACCGCCGGGGGATGGCCCACGCGCCGCGGCGTTCCGCGACACAAACCTGTACACCTTGCCCAGAAATCGATAGATTCCCGCGATACCGTCGTCCTTCCAATCAAGGTCCCGGTCGGGCGGAGCGGCAAACAAACTGTACAAACGCGCGCTGTCGGCACCGAAGCGGCGCACCATGTCGTCGGGAGAAACCACATTGCCGAGGCTTTTGGACATCTTGGCCCCTTCTTTGATGACCATTCCCTGGGTAAACAGGCGCTCCACGGGCTCGTCGTTTTTCACCAAACCCATGTCACGCATGAATTTTGTCCAAAAGCGGGAATAAATGAGATGCAGGATGGCGTGCTCAACTCCCCCAATATACTGATCGATGGGGAACCAGTAGCAGACAATGTTCGCAGCAAAGGGAGCCTGGTCGTCGTGCGCATCCGTGTAGCGGTAGAAATACCAGGAGGAATCGACAAAGGTGTCCATGGTGTCGGTCTCACGGCGCGCCGGGCCACCACATTTCGGGCAGCGGGTATGGACAAATTCTGGAATCCGGGCAAGAGGCGAGCCGCCGGCCAAGGTAATTTCGACGTTGTCCGGCAAGATCACCGGCAAGTCCTGCTCCGGCACCGGAACGATGCCGTCCTTCTCGCAATAGAGGATCGGGATCGGCGTGCCCCAGTAACGTTGGCGGGAAATGCCCCAGTCCTTCAAGCGATAGGTCACGGTCGGTTTGCCGAAGCCGCCCTTTTCGGCATGCGCTGCCATTTTTGCCATGGCCTCCTCACAGCTGAGACCGCTGAACGGTCCAGAGTTGATTAGGATTCCATCGCAGCCGGTGAAGGGTAGCGACGGGTCCGCCATGGTCTCTTCCGGATCCGCGGTCTGGGGAACGATGACAAGCCGAATCGGTAAGCCGTATTTCTTGGCAAAATCGTAATCGCGCTCATCATGGGCGGGCACGCTCATGATCGCACCCGTGCCGTAATCGGTCAGGATGTAATTGGCGATCCAGATGGGAAGCCGTTCGCCGCTGTAAGGATTGATGGCATGCCGTCGGGTGTTGACGCCATGCTTTTCGATGGCGCTGATGTCGCCGGCTTCTTTCGCTTTACGCTGTTCAGCGAGGAGCTGAGCCACCTTCCCCCCGAGGCTAGGGTCTTGGGCGATAAAATCAGCCACCAACGGAAGCTCCGGCGCAAGTTGCACCGAGGTCGCACCATAGATGGTGTCGACGCGGGTAGTAAAGACGGGAATCTTCGAACCCGCCAGGCCGATCTGCCCCTCCAGCCGGAACTCTACCAAGGTGCCTTCGCTCCGGCCGATCCAGTTCCGCTGCATGGTGCGAACCCGTTCTGGCCAAGCGCTGAGTTTGTCCAGATCGCAAAGCAACTCGGCAGCATAATCGGTGATGCGCAGAAACCACTGCTCGAGTTCGCGTTGCTCGACGGGCGTGTCTTCGTGGCGCCAGCAGCAACCGTCGACGACCTGCTCGTTCGCCAAGACGGTGGCACACTTCGGACACCAGTTGACCTTGCTCTTTTTGCGGTAGGCCAGGCCCTTTTCGTAAAGCTTCAAGAAAAACCACTGGTTCCAGCGATAGTACTCGGGGAAGCAGGTGGTCACTTCACGGGTCCAGTCGTAGGCGAAGCCCAATCGCTTCATCTGCCCCTTCATGTTCTCGATATTGCGCAGGGTCCACTCGCGGGGCGGGGTTTGCGCGGAAATGGCAGCGTTCTCGGCGGGCAGCCCGAAGGCATCCCAACCCATGGGATGCAACACGTTATAGCCGTTCATCCACATGTAGCGGGCGAGGGCATCGCCGATGGCATAATTCCGAACGTGGCCCATATGGAGCGCGCCCGAAGGATAGGGCAGCATTTCAAGAACGTAGTACTTGGGCTTGGTGGAGCTTGGTTCGGCGGCATAGAGGGACGGATCCTGTTGCCAGCGTTCGAACCACCGGGTCTCGATACGCTGCGCGTCGTAGCGCGGCTCGCTGTGGGAATCGCGGCTGTGGGCTAGCGATGTCGTTTCTTCCTGCGGCATAGTGAAGATAGTCTGGCCTAAATAAACTGTAATTTTACAATGAGAAGCGGAGCGATGCCGCTTCCCTTGCCAATCAACCCACCGGGCACTCCATGCCAGAACCCTCTGCTTCGCACCAGGGCGGCGAGGACAAGGTTCGCTGTTATCCGTCCCTCGCTACCACCAGCCTCCGCAGCGTCGCCACGTTTCGTTGGTCATCTCCCGGCGTATCGATCGGAGTTTCGGCGATGAAAGCGGCGTGACGCAGGCGGGAATCGTTCAGCAAACGGCGGAATGTCTCGAAGCCGATCTTTCCCTTCCCGATGTGCTCGTGCCGGTCGAGGCGTGATCCACGAGCCGCCTTGGAATCGTTGCAATGCCACACCCGCACATTCTTCAACCCGACGCTTGCCTCTAGGCGCCCTAACGTGCGGCGCCAACCAGCGACATCGACGATATCGTATCCCGCGACGTGCATATGGCAAGTATCGATACAGGCGGCGACGGGCAGGACACCTTGCAATCGATCCAAGAGCTCGGCCACTTGCTCGAAGCTACCTCCCAACGAGTATTCTGCGCCGGCTGTATTTTCAACCAGGACGGTGAGACTGCCGCGGGCGAGATCAAGCTGTTCAGTGGCCGCGGCCATCGCGGCCGCGGTCTGCCGAAGTCCGGCTTCGCGATCCCTGCCACGGAATGAGCCGGGATGCAAGACGAGATACTCGGCGCCCAGGGCCAGGGCACGCTCGACTTCCCCCCGAAAGGCTTCCATCGATTTCTGGAGGACGAGCGGGTTCGTTGCCGCCAGATTCACCAAGTAGTTGGTGTGGATCACCAACGGCTTGAGATCGTATTGCTCCCGCAGGCGGCGCATTTCGTCGCATTGCCGGCGGCTCAACAGATATGGAGCCCATTGGCGAGGACTGGAGGAAAAGATCTGAAAGGTGTTGCATCCTAAGCGATAGGCCCGCTCGGCGGCATTTTCGACGCCGCCGGCCACCGAGGTATGAATGCCAATCCTACGCGAACTCAGACGCGGAGGACGTTTGGGCGGCGCGAGTTGGAGGATGTCCTGTTCTCGGGCAATCGAACCGGGCATGGGGTAAGTATAGCGGTGCTTGGGGCCTTTTCCTGGAATCGCGCTTGGCGACGCCTGGGTTTCTCGCCACCCCGCGATTACTCAAGTACTGCCCAAGCGTAATGGCGTCGTTGATCCAGGGTAGGGGCTGTGCTCAGATGAATTCATCACGGGAGATGCAGTCGCATCGGTGTCCCTGGAGTACGCTCATGCTGTGGTTCTTCCTATTCTTTCTCGTATCGGGCTTCTGCAGCGTCCTTTATGAGGTCGTATGGCTGCGGCTCGCCATGGCGCAATTTGGGGTCACGAGCGCTTTGGTCTCGATCGTACTTTCCGTGTTTATGGCCGGGCTTGGCCTAGGCTCTTGGGTTGGCGGCCGTTTGATGCGACGATATGAGAACGCGGCCGCACTGTCGGCGCTTCAGATCTATGCAGTTACCGAGTTTCTGATCGGAACGTCCGCTTTGCTGGCGCCACAGGAATTGCTTTGGGGGCGAGCAGTTCTCGAATGGATCGGGCTCTCGTCTTCGGGTGCCTTCTATTTCGCTTCCGGGCTATGTGTCGCCATGGCTCTGATTCCCTGGTGCGCCTGCATGGGCGCTACGATCCCGGTTGGCATGCTGGCGATCCGGCGAAGTTTCAAAGCAGAGGCGGCTCGATCGTTTAGCTATCTGTATTTCTCCAATGTATCAGGTGCCGTGGGCGGTGCCCTGCTGCCGCCACTGTTAATCGAAATCTTCGGGTTTCATGGAACGCTGAGCGTCGGCATGGTGCTCAACTTTCTCCTGAGCATCTGCGCCCTTGTGCTCTCCACCCGCATGTTCGAAGCGCCGGCCGCCACCGATCCGGTCACTCCGATTCCCGATGCCACCGCTCCCTCGGCTTCTGCAGACGTACGCGCCCTGCTCCTGCTGTTCTTGACCGGCTTGACCAGTATGGGCATGGAGGTAGTTTGGATCCGGCAATTCACCCCCTACTTGGGGACCATGGTGTACTCGTTTGCTCTCATCCTGGCGGTTTATCTTGCCTCGACCTTCTTAGGTTCCTGCCTTTATCGCGAGCGGATGCGAAGGAATCAGTTCGAAGGGCGACTGACCTGGGCACTGCTCGGACTGTTCGCGGTTCTGTCGGTGGTGATGGCGGATCCCCACTTTATCCTTGCCGCACAAGTCCGAGTCCTGTTGGGAATCGGCCCCTTCTCCGGAGTCGTGGGATTTCTCACTCCGTTGCTCGTGGATCGCTCGTCCGGAGGCGATCCGGACCGCGCCGGAACCGCGTACGCGGTGAATGTGCTGGGCTGCATTCTCGGCCCGCTGCTTGCTGGCTTTCTCCTCCTCCCCTACCTGACCGAGCACTGGGTGCAGGCCGTTTTCGCGCTGCCGTGGTTGGCCATGGCGGCCTACCCGGCGTGGTCATCCACGCAGATGGAACAGGCTTCTTTTGGCAAAAAGGCGCTGTCCTATGCCCTGTTGGCGGAAGCGTTGGTATTGGTGCCACTGGCTCGGGACTATCAGGAGACCTTCCCGCCGAGCAGTTGGGTCCTGCGGGACGACACGGCGACCGTAATCGCCTACGGCGAGGGCAGAGAAAAGCGCCTGATCGTCAATGGAGCGGGCATGCTGGGGCTTACGCAGGTTACCAAGATGATGGCCCACCTTCCTTTAGCCTTCCTCGACCACCCGCCGCAAAGCGCTCTGGTCATCTGCTTTGGCACGGGTACGAGCTATCGCTCTTTGCTTTCCTGGGGCATCTCGGTGACGGCGTCCGAATTAGTGCCGAGCGTGCCCAAGATGTTTTCTTACTTCCATCCCGACGCCCTGCAACTGCAGAGTTCCCCCCGGTCGAATATTGTGATTGATGATGGGCGCCGGTTTCTGGAGCGATCATCGGCGCACTACGACGTCATCACCGTCGACCCTCCGCCACCCGTGCAAGCGGCGGGATCGAGCCTTCTCTACACCAAGGAGTTTTACTCGATCATTCAACGGAGGTTGGCTCCAGGCGGAATTTTGCAGCAGTGGCTGCCCCAAGGGGACCCCGAGGTTCGAGCTTCGGTCACCCGCGCTCTGACCGAATCATTTCCCTACGTGCGAGTTTTTGCCTACAGCCCGCAGTGGGGTTACCACTTTCTGGCGAGCGACAACCCGATCCCTCAGCGCCCGCCCAGTGAACTCGTGCAGCGCATGCCCCCCTCCGCTGTGCGCGATATTCAGGAATGGCTGCCCAACCTTGATGCCGAGCATATCTTCCTGGCCGTGCTGTTGGGAGAACGATCGCCGGCGGAGATGATTGCCGCATCCCCGCATACTCCCGCCATGCAGGATGACCGGCCCGTCAACGAGTACTTCCTGATTCGCAGTGTCGAACACGGGCAGATCAGGCTGCTTCCCACAGTGCTATCCCATCCCTGATCCCTTACGGGATTGGGCCAAGCGACAAGAGCGATCGTGCCCGGCGACCCCTACCAGGCGTCGAAATGGGCGCGGCGATTTTGGCTCCAGCAACTTTCGTCCGACTCCGTGCACACCGGATAGAGCTTCCCCCATCCCACGGCATGCACAATCTGGTCGGCCGGAACTCCGAGGGCCACGAGCGCGTCCTTCACATTGGCTGCCCGCTGGTCCGAGAGCACCAGATTGTAAACAATGTCTCCACGCTCGTCGGCATCCCCGGCAATGGTGATAATCATGTCGGGATGATCCTTGAGCCATTGCGCATCCGACTGCAAAATGGACCGATCTTCCGCCCGCAACTCGGCGCGGTCAAAATCGAAATGCAGTGCTTTCATGTTTTGTTCTACCATTTGCTGCTGCGCGGTACTCGGCGGAAGCGTCGCGCTGGCTGCCGGGGCGCCGCCGCCGCGGGCAAGCGGCTGGTTATTGGGATCGGTTGCCGAACGTGACTGCGCCAGGAGCGAACCGGCTGCGAACAGAACCACTGCCAATGTGATCAACATACCTTGCTTCATATTTCCCTCCACGACGATGCGAACAACGTTGTAATTGAAGTAGGGAAAAACTTGTTGCTGCCACTGCAAGCAGGACTGTACTTAGCTCCGAACTTCTCGGGTAGAGAGCAAATTTCACCCGCCCAAAGGGCTAACCCAAATGGACTACTACCTTCCTTTCGTTAATTCGGAGTTATGACAGCCCGGAATCGTACCTGACCGCCAGCCACCCGGTCGTAGGCCCGCTCAATCTCATCAAGTTTGTAGGTTTCCGCCATCACCTTCACCTTGCCTTGGGCAGCATAATCGAGCGCCTCGTAGAGATACTCGACTCCGTTTTGCGACGATCCGATCAGGCGTACCCGCTTGAACATTAGCTCTAGTGGATAGTTCAGGGGCTCCGGACTTACTCCCATCAGCATCACACGGCCGTCCGGTCGCATGCCTTTCATAGCATCGGCTGTGGCCGACCACGAATTGCTGGTGGCCAATAGGATGTCAGCACCTCCGGCAGCCAGAAGCTTCTCGCCATTCTCGACGACCGCGTCGGCACCGAGCTCGCGAATCATCTCCCCCTTATCCTTCGATCGGGTAATGGCAATCGTCTCAAACCCGGCCGCCTTGGCGTATTGCAGAGCCAGGTGTCCAAGCCCGCCGATGCCGACCACCGCAACCCGCTCATGAGGTTTGGGATCGGCGAAGCGGAATCCGCTCCACACCGTGTAGCCGGCGCAAAAGATGGGCGCAGCCTGCTCGTAGGAGAGCCGGTCAGGGATCAGCATGGTGGCATCGGCGTAGGCCACCATGTATTCCGCATGACTCCCTTCGAGGCCGATACCGGTTGAGACCGCGTTTGCACACAACTCCTTCTTGCCCCGTAGACACCACTCGCAGCGCCCGCAGCCCCGTTGGACCCAGCCGACACCCACCCGGTCCGCGATCTTGCGAGAGGTCACCCCAGGGCCGACCTCGACGATCTCTCCCACAGGTTCGTGTCCGAGAACACGCGGGAACCGGGTTGGAATGTGTCCCAAGGTGATGTGCACATCGGTATAGCAGAGCCCGCTTGCACCGATCTTGATCACCACCTGGTTAGGACCGGCCTTCGGGGTCGGCCATTCTTTGACTTGCCACCGACCTGCTACTTGGGGAACCACGGCAGCTTTCACGATCTCTCCTCAAATCGTCAGCCACTCACGCCGAACGCGCTCAACCTTCGTTTACCCCAGAGCTTATGGATGCCAGGCTTGAAACAGAAGATGCAGGACTCTGAGGAAATGCTGAAAGTGAAGATCAGATTCCTGCGGTCTGCTCGAAAAACGCACCCCCTTAGGCGTCGGCCTCATCCGATCGGGAAGCTGAGCGAACCGCGCTTGGCGGCGAAGATGCCCAAACCAATCACAGCCACCGACTGATCCCTCCCGCTGTCAGGCCAGTACATGCAACGTGTAGACGTTGACGGGCGCTTGTGGAGGAGCGGCTAGGTTCAGCGACTGACCGGTCAGGGAGACGTAGTATTCGATGGTGCGGTCGGCGGCCGTAAACGGACCCAAGGCGGCGGCATACACACTGCGTCCAAGATGGGCGGCAACTGACGCCTGCCATTCCTGCAAACCTTGGCGGCGCGTGAGCAGCTTGACCTCACAGACCTGGGGGCGACCGGGAGCCACAATAAAGATTCGCAGCGATTCACCAGGTTTGAGAAGCGACGGACGCGTGGGAACAAAAACCCGTGCTCGATGGGCAGACTCCGGCGAGGTGGCCGTGGTATAAGTTTGCTCTACTTCCCCCGGCAACTCTCCCACAAACTCCTTGATCGAAAGACGAAGTCTCTCGAGCGAGATTCGCACGAACTTGTTTTGCATCGACGCAAGCTGGCCCTGGTCGTTGCGTGTGGCGACGACCGCCTGATATTGCAGCATGACCTCTCGCACCAGGGGTGCCAACCGAAGCCATAGGGGAACGCCATGCCTGGCCACTTGGGTACGAGCCTCCTCTTGCTTGCCCGCCGCCCGTAGCTTCACCGCCCGTTGCAACACGGCATCCAGTTTGTGCGCCATCTCGTAGGCGTCGCAATAGGGCACCATAAAGCCGACAAACCCAGCGAAGTAGCCGACCCGGTCCTGCTCGAGAGCCGATGTAGCTTGCGATGCGAGCTGGCGGAAGCGCTCAGAGATCTCTCTCTGCTTCGGGAGAATCGCCAGTTCCGGCTCATTGTTCTCGTAATTGAAGGCTTCGCCGTAATCGCCGGCGAGCTCGATGCGATTGGCGAAACCAAACCTGTCATACGTACCCAGAAAGGTTGAAGAGATTGCGTGTTTCTCATCGCAGTCATCAAAGAGCGTAGCGAGAGTGGTGATCCGCGGTCCCGACGCCTGTGCGGCGGAGAAGTTGCGATAGTGAGCTGACGCGGTGAGCGTGCCATCCCAGCAAGCCCGGGAAAAGTATGTCGCCGTAGGATCCACGATTCGATGACGCCAGTGAATGCCGAGCATGCCTTGGCAACCGAAATCCTTGGCGCGCTGCATGTCGGTTTGGAAACGGCTGGCGCGGAACTGCGGAAACCACATCGAAGGATCGTCTTCAATCCACGGAATGGGCCAGCGTTCTCGGCTTCCCAACTTGCCAAACGCTTCGTTGGTCGGATCCCAACCCAGCGTGTCGCCCAGAGCGGAGAAAATGATGTCTTCCGGCAGCTTCCGGTGGAGGGATTCGAAGTGACGGGTCACTCCACCCCAGCCCGCCAGCACGAGCTGCTTGTCGGGGGCATGCCGCTTGAGAAAATCGTGGGCCTGCGCAAAAGGCGTGGTCGAAAGCGGGATCTGTTTGGTTCGGCTTTCCCAATTTGCATCCTCATCTTGCCATAGCCAGACGTAATCGACCATAGGGTAGCGCTCAAGCAGGTCGGCGAGGCGGCGTTCCAGCAAATCGCGCGCGGTATTCGACTCCACAAATCCGCCTGGATGGGACAGCGCCTCCGGCGGAAGAGCGCGAACGATTTCGGCTGGGTTTTGATAGGGCTCAAAACCCATGCCGGTGCGAATTCCGAGTTCCCGGGCAAAGTTGAAAGCGGCGCGCATTAGGGTAGTGGTGCGGTGGGCAATGTCCCAGTTGTCGGCACCTAACCGGGTCGCGTCGGCGCCGAAGGTCTCTTGGTCGAAGAACTCTGCGGCACCCATCTTAAAAGTTGAGGTGCGTTGGGGGAGGTATCCCCAACTGCTAACCGTCGTGTCCTCCAGCGCGGCCCGATGTCCGCTGCCAGCGAAATCAAACGACAGGTACGACTCCGCCATCGGGCCAGGCTCATTCTGCGTGTAAACATGCATACCGAACATGTTGAAACGCATGCGCAGCATGGCTGCGAAGTAAGCTTTAAAATCCTCTTCGTTGTAGACACTAATCGAGTTCCAGAAGTCGGGCCAGGGTAGAAGGCCGCGCACAGCAAAGCGGGGCGAGGCAGTCCACGGCTGTCCTGGTTCAGGCAGGTGCAGCGCCGACCGACGCTCGATGGGTACGGTAGCACCGTCGAGACCAAAGACAGTGCCCTGTTCCTCAAGAAAATGGAACACCGCGTAAAGCAGGGCCTGTTCGCCCGCTGCGCTCACCGTCAAGGTCTGAGCGCTCGCGCTGATCTCATAGTCCTGCTGTCCCTTAAACTTGCCCGGCTCGATGGTTAGCAAGCAATGCGCTTGACCTTCCCCACTGCGCACCTCATCGACGATGGCGATCTCTTTGGCAATGGCGAGCGCTCTTAGCCCAGCCGCCAGCTCGGTCTCGGCCAGCCTGACTTTGCTGCTGCTCGGCGCCTTGCTTTGGATGGTGATGCGTTCGATCGAACCGGTGGGTTGCCAGTCTTGCCGATGGGCCAGCGCGCTGCCCGCGACAGCCATCGTGCCAGCTTTCAAAAACGTCCTACGATCGATCATTTCTCGAAGTTAATCTTACCAACGCTGGCAACCGGGCTGGCTGCCAGGCCCGCTCGCGCCGGGAGCGTACACAATATTGCCCATGACCCTGACTCGCTGCATCCTCAATTCTGACTCCATGTTGATTGGCTTCGCTGCGTTCGGCGTTGGCCGCATGGTAGGAGCTCAAGCTTGCGCCGAGACTGACTCGGCGCGATGGGAGGCAGCAAGACCGGTTTGCCGCCATCCCGCGGTTGAAGATAAACTTAAGGCTTTCGAGGTGGCCTCGTGTTAGTGGTGATGCAAGCGCACGCCAGCGAAGATCAGATCCGGGCTGTCTGCCAGAAAATCGAATCCCTGGGCTATCGGGCGCATCCGATTCCGGGAGCTGAGCGAACCGCCATTGGAATCACCGGAAACCAGGGAGAAGTCGAGCCCGGCACGCTCGAAGAGATGGCGGGTGTGCAGGAAGTCATTCGTGTCACCAAGCCCTACAAGCTGGTTAGTCGCGACATCAAGGAAGACAATACCGTTATACGATTTCCCGGCTCGACGGCAACCATTGGCGGAAGCGCGCTCGCAGTTATGGCAGGACCATGCGCCATTGAGAGCCGGGAACAAGCCTTCGCGGTCGCCGAGCGAGTTGCCCGTGCCGGCGCCCAGTTCTTTCGCGGCGGAGCGTATAAGCCGAGAACCTCTCCCTATTCCTTCCAAGGCCTGGGCGAAGATGGCTTGCGCATCCTGGCGGAAATCCGCGATCAGTTCGGCATGCGAATCGTGACCGAGGCCATTGATCACGAATCGCTCGAACTGGTTGAGGACTACGCGGACATCATCCAGATTGGCGCCCGCAACATGCAGAATTTTTCGCTGCTGAGGCGGGCCGGACGCTCCCGCAAGCCGGTGATGGTAAAACGCGGCATGGCAGCGACGCTCGAAGAGCTGCTCATGGCCGCCGAGTATGTGATGAGTGAAGGCAATTACAGCGTGATCCTCTGCGAGCGTGGCGTGCGCACCTTCGCCGATCACACCCGCAATACGCTCGACCTCAGCATCGTTCCTGCGGTGCAGCGTCTGAGCCATCTGCCGGTGCTGGTCGACCCCAGCCACGGCACCGGGAAGCGCAACAAAGTAACTCCCTTGTCGCGAGCGGCAGTGGCGGTTGGGGCCGATGGTCTGCTGGTCGAAGTCCACCACCAGCCGGACAAAGCGCTCTCCGATGGTGTGCAGTCGCTCTATCCCGATCAATTTGACGAACTCATGGCCCAGGTACGACAGATTGCGCCGGTGGTGGGAAGAACGATCCCCCCGATAGGATCGGACCCTCCGCTCGAGCCGGCCATCACACCTCGGTCGAAGGTCCGAACCTCCGCCCCCTCGCTGTCTTGAGAAAGCTCCTCCTCGTCGTCGTCCTCGCCCCGATCGGGGGCGGCCTCGCCTGGTGGTATTTCCACGAGCGCCAGCTCCCCGACTACGGCCCCTCGTATCGCGAGTACGCCTACATCAGCAACGGCAAGAGTGATACGGTCAGCGTGATCGATCTGCGCACCTTTCAGCTCGCCAAGACCATCCGCGTGGGAATCGAGCCGACGGGCATCGCCGCCAATAGCAAGAAGAATGAAATCTACGTCGTCAATACGGGATCGAACAACGTCAGCGTCATCGATGCGGAGCGCAACGCGGTGGCCTCCACCATCGGGGTGCATGGCCGACCCTATTTCATCGATGTTTCTCTCGACGGAAAGCGGGGCTACGTGGCCAATTCGGGCTCTGCGAATGTTTCGGTCATCGACCTCGACAAGCGCGTCGTGATTGGCAATGTCCGGGTTGGTCCTTCGCCGGGTCTCGCCAGAGTTTCACCCGATGGCCGGACAGTCGTCGTTAGCAATCGCGGCGACGCTACCATCTCTGAAATTGATGCCGAGCAGCTTAGCGTGCGCAGGACGATCCCGGCTTGCCAGCAGCCGGAGGACATTGCCATTCTTCCCGACAACAGCAAGGCCTTTGTCGCTTGCACCGGATCCGGGCAAGTCGCTTCGATTGATCTGAGCAGCGGAACGCTGCTCGCTCTTCTCGATGTGGGCAAGACGCCCATTCATCTTGCGCTCAAGCCGGACGGCGGCGAACTGGTGGTGAGTAACTTCGACTCCGACAGCATCTCCATCATTGAGACGATCACCGACGAGGTGGGGGGAAGTTATCTGATCGGAGCCCGTCCCGCGCGGGGAATTGTAACCGCAGACAACAGCCGACTGTACGTCAGCAACTTTGGATCGAATACGGTTGCGGTGTATGACATCGACCAGGGAAAAATCATTGCCACCCTCGCGGTCGGCACCCACCCGGACGGGTTGGCCCTATCCGCGAGTCAGAACTATCTGCTGGTTTTGGACTCCGAGTCTGGAGACATCACGGTGATCCAGAAGCGAACACCCCAGAAGAAGTTTGAGCCGGGGGAGTATTCCCTGCTGACCATGATCCCGGTCGGCATTCGGCCCAATAACATCGTGGTCAAGTCCTTCCTGGTAAGGCAACCCCCGCAGAAATGACTCATCTCTCGCCCAGGAAGGCCGAGCAGGTTTCTCCCGAAAGCTGAACCGAAGCCCGGGGCTACGCGATCCAACCCTGGGGTTGGGAGAGTTAGGCAAGCGATTACGCTTTGGCGCCGCAGCACTTCTTGTACTTCTTGCCGGAGCCACAGGGACAGGGATCATTGCGACCGATTTTGGCAGTGCTGCGCACCACCTGCTGCACCGGCTGCAGATCACCGGCGCCTGCCATGTTCGCCTGCTCGAGTTCCCGCCGCTTTCGGCGCTGGAATGCTTCCTCGACTT
>JASHSL010000357.1 GCA_030040855.1 Terriglobales bacterium | reverse complement strand
GCTTTCGCAGGAGGGAATACTGCAAGGCGCAATCGTAGCAGGCCATGGCAGCGCCGACTGCTCCCCAAGCGATTCCATAGCGTGCCTGGTTCAGGCATTTCAACGGCGAACCCAGCCCGCCGCTTGCAGGCAAAAGATTCGATTCGGGAATGCGCACATCTTGCATCGAAAGGCCGGAGGTGACGGAAGCCCGCAAGGACCACTTGCCGTGAATATCCTCGGCGTGAAACCCGGGGCGGTCGGTTTCGATCAGAAAACCGCGGATTCGGTTGCCCTCGTCCTCGAGCTTAGCCCAGATCACGGCGATGTCGGCGATCGAACCGGAAGTGATCCACATTTTCTCGCCATTGAGGACATATTCCTTTCCGGCTTTGCGGGCGTGGGTACGCATACCGGCCGGGTTCGACCCGAAATCGGGTTCGGTGAGCCCGAAGCAGCCCAGCTTTTCTCCACTCTGCAAGAGGGGAAGCCAAGTTTGCTTCTGCTCCGGACTGCCGAAGGTATAAATGGGATACATGACCAGGGCGGATTGCACGCTGACGAAAGAGCGCACGCCCGAGTCGCCGCGCTCCAGTTCTTGCATCACCAAGCCATACTCCACGTTCGTCATCCCGGCGCAGCCGTAACCCTGGAGGTTGGCGCCGAAAAAGCCCAGTTCACCCATGGGCTTCACCAGTTCGCGAGGGAAGCGGCCTGCGCGATTGCATTCCTCAATGACGGGGATCAGGTTATCCTCGATAAACTTACGGGCCGTATTGCGCACCAGCCGTTCGTCGTCGCTGAGCAGGTCGTCGAAGTCGATGAAGTCGACTCCGCGGAACTTGAGGGCCATGAAAGTCTCTTTCTGTTTCGCCGCAACCGCCAGGCGCGGGCAGCATGAACCAACCGCCAGAAAGCGGAAACCCTCAAACCTAGCAAAGCCGGGTAGGGGCGTCAAACCACATCCTTCCGCCCATGGGGCGATATTCAGTAGCCCCGGGTTTGGCAGAATGCTATGCTAGCCGCTGGCCGGTTCACCAAGTAAGCGGCCAACCGTCTTTTTACCCCAGCTTTCGGAACGGAGGCAGAGAGTTTGGCAGAGAGTTTTTGCGAAGGCGGTGTTGATTCACATCAGCATGAACTCCTTGATTGATGATGTGGAACTTTAAGAAAATTTACACTTATGATTGAGGTTGCGCGAAACCGGGTAAAGGTAGGGATCCGGCTGCTTGCGGCGCTGGGCTGGATGGTGAGCCTGGCGGCGGGGGCAGATATTCCGTCCCTTGCACCCTCTTTAGATCAGGGCTTCCATTTGCTTTATCAGCTAAATTTTCCCGAGGCACATCAAGTCTTTGCAGCCTGGCAGCAGGAGCATCCCGACGATCCCATGGGGCCCGCCTGCGAGGCAGCAGGATTACTGTTCTCCGAGTTCCATCGTCTTGGCGTTTTGGAATCGCAGTTCTACGAGAATGATCGGGCCTTTGAGACACGCAAGCAACTCGAGCCCGACCCTGGGGTGCGAGACCGTTTTCATCAAGCGGTGGAGCTGGCGGAAAGCCGTGCCCAGGTGCGTCTGGGCCAAAACGGCAATGACCGAGATGCACTGTTTGCCATGACGCTGGCATCGGGGTTGAAGGCGGACTATGCGGCGTTGATCGAAAAGCGCAATTTGATGTCGTTGCGTTTCACCCGGGAGGCGACCCGGTGGGCTAGGCAGCTGTTGACGATCGACCCGAAATGTTACGACGCCCACTTGGCTACAGGTATAAGTCAGTACGTCATCGGCAGCATAGCGTCGCCGTTCCGCTGGCTGGCGCGGCTTGGCGGCATTTCCGGGACGAAGGCGGACGGGATTCATGAGCTTACCCTGACCGCCCAGCATGGGCGCTACCTTGCGCCCTTCGCGCGCATCCTGCTGGCGATCGCTTACGTTCGCGAGAATGACAAGTCCCGTGCCCGGGAATTGCTCGTCTCGCTGCGGGAGGATTTCCCGCAAAACCCGCTTTTCGCCCGCGAGCTCGACCGGCTGGATCAGCAGCCCTAGGCTAAGATTCCATGCTCTTGTTCTCCCTGCTCCCGTCGACTCCAAACCTGTAAGTCCAGTCTGTTGTTGGGGATTCACCAGAAATTTACGAGTTTGTAACGAACCTGTAACATTGGCGACGTAAAAGCGACTGTTGCTTTGATGCCAAGGGGGAACGATCGCTTGAAACGCTGCATAGCGCTTTTCTGCCTGATTTTGACCCTTCCGGCGTTTGCCCAGACCACGCTGAATGGAGCTGGCGCCACCTTCCCCTATCCCATGTACTCCAAGTGGTTCAGCGAGTATCACAAAGACCATCCGGAGGTTGAGATCAACTACCAGTCGATCGGGAGCGGAGGCGGCATTCGTCAGGTGCTAGCCGGGACCGTGGATTTTGGCGCTAGCGATGGTCCGATGACGGACGAACAGCTGGCGCAGGCGAAGACTAAGATCCTGCATGTTCCCACCGTACTTGGGGCGGACGTGCCGGCCTACAACCTCAATATGACCGGGGAATTGAGGTTCACTCCCGAGGCTCTGGCAGGCATTTTCCTGGGCAGGATTACTTCTTGGAATGACCCCGCGCTCACCCAACCAAACCCCGGGGTGAAGCTTCCGAACCAATCTATTATTGTGATCCATCGCTCCGATGGCAGCGGTACGACTTTCATCTGGACTGACTATTTGTCCAAGGTTAGCGCGGAGTGGAAAAACCAAGTGGGGACGGGTACGTCTGTAAAGTGGCCGGTCGGCCTAGGCGGCAAGGGGAATGAAGGTGTGGCGGGCATGCTGCGCCAGATGCCGGGTGCCATTGGCTATGTCGAACTCGTGTATGCCGTGCAGAACAAGATTCCCTATGGTTTGGTCGAGAATTCTGCGGGAGAGTTTGTGAAAGCGAGTGTGGAGAGTGTTACGGCGGCCGCGGCTTCGGTAAAGAACATGCCCGCCGATTTTCGGGTGTCGATCGTAAACGCACCCGGGAAAGATGCGTATCCGATTTCCAGCTTTACTTGGCTGTTGATTCCAGTCCAATCCAAAGATGCTGCCAAGGGGCGGATTCTAGCCGATTTTCTGAACTGGATGGTAAGCGATGGGCAGAGGATGACAGCAGAACTAACCTATGCCCCGCTGCCTGAAGGGGTGGCCGCTAAAGTCAAAGCCGAGATTAAGCAAGTCCGGTAGCCAGATCCGAGTTCAGCTGCGATCAACCTGGCCGTGACCCGGTTGCGATAGGGGATGTGGCGGGGCTTGTCTCACCTTGATCGGCAGAGCCGGTCACTCGACCGCGAATCACTGGGGCCAGTTGCCTTGCTCGCGGAAAAAAGGCCAACTGGCGTCTTCCGTTTTGCCGTTCGGCAGGGACTGTGTCGGGATCGAGATTCTTTCAAGGATGTGATGGGGACAGCAAATTTGACAACTAATCGACGACAGACCTCTCAGCGAGAGGCAAAGGAGCAATGATGAAATCCATTCTCAGGTGGTGGGTCGTTTTAGGATTAGCAGCTAGTTCGTTCGCACAAACGGCGTCGACTTCGAAAAATAAAAAGGTTACCGCCAAGGATGTCGAAGAGCTCAGGGATGCTCTGTCCGCCCAGCAGCGGCAGATCGAGCAATTGCGACAGCAATTGGCACAACGCGATCAGGCTTGGCAACAGGCCCTGCAGCAATTGCAGCAGGCCCAGTCCACGGCGAACTCCGCCCAAGCCAAGGCTGATCAGGCGTCCCAAGCGGCCAGCCAGCAGCAGATGGCTTTGGCCGGCCTCAAAACGGATGTGAACGATGTCAAGCAAAACGCCGCGAACACGGCGCTCAGCTTGCAGGAAACCCAGAAGAGCGTAGCCGATCTGGAAAATCCTTTGGCGATCCGCTATAAGGGTGTCACCATCACGCCCGGCGGCTTCCTGGCGGGTGAAACCGTGTGGCGCCAGCACGCCTTAGGGGCCGACGTCAACACGCCCTTCAATTCGATTCCATTTCCGGGCGCAACCGCGAGCAAGATGTCGGAGTTCTATGGCTCTGGTCGGCAGTCGCGGGTGTCGATGCTGGTAGAAGGCAAGCTCAAGAGCGCCCAGCTCTCGGGCTATGTCGAGGCCGACTTCCTGTCGGCGGCTGTTAGCTCGACCAGCACTGAAAGCAACAGTTACTCGCTGCGCCAGCGACAAGCCTGGGGTCAGGCGGCGTTGCATAGTGGCTGGACCTTCACCGGAGGACAGATGTGGAGTCTGGTGACGGAAACCAAGAACGGACTGGACAATCGCACCGAAGCGCTACCGATGACCATCGATGCAGAATATAACATTGGCTTCAGTTGGGCGCGGCAATATGGATTCCGCGTTACCAAGAACTTCAACAACAAATTCTGGTTGGGAGTCTCGGCGGAAAACCCCCAAATCAGCACCACTGGCACCCTGGTCAGCGGGCAAAACAACTTCATTATCGGCTCGCAGGGCATTTCCGGTGGGCTCTACAACCAGACCTCGAATTATTCGTTTAACGCCATGCCTGACATAATCGGCAAGTTGGCATTTCAGCCAGGCTGGGGGCACTACGAAGTTTTCGGTATTGTCAGTGATTTTCGCGACCGCATCTTCCCTTGCGGAGGCACGATCGTAGCCGCCAAAGGAACGCTGCCGCCGAAAGCCACCTGTGATGGAGCAACCTTTCCCAATGCCAACGGCGCCTATAACAACAGCGGATTCGGCAGTGGCATAGGCGCCAACATTCGCGGGACGCTGGCGCAACATGTGGATTTGGGTATTCACTTCCTAGGTGGCAACGGGATTGGACGCTACGGTTCCGCGCAGCTGGGCGATGTGGTAGTGCGGCCCGACGGCGTGCTGGTGCCGGTGCGCAACTACCAGGCACTAGCCACCATGGAGTGGCATAGCAAGCGACTCGACGTCTACACCAACGTGGGCGGCGAATATGAAAGTCGCACAGCTTACGTGGTTGGCGGCAAGGGCGTGGGTTACGGCTCTCCGTTGTTCAATAACACCGGCTGTTACACAGAGGAGCCTCCGGCGGCGACGGCCACCAATGTGGATACGCCGACCAGCACCGGTGCTCCGGGAAGCGGCACGGTGCCGGTGCCCGGCAGCGTAGGCACACCGCTCACCACCGGGTTCAATCCGGCTGGTCCCTCCGACTGCGTGGGAAACACGCGCAACATTATCGAGGGCACGATCGGCTTTTGGTATCGTTTGTACAGCGGCCCGAAAGGTCGACTCCAATTTGGACCGCAGTACTCCTACATCGATCGCAACACCTGGGTGGGTAAGGGTGCCAATCCGAACGCCACCGAGAACATGATCCTCAGCTCATTCCGCTACTACCTGCCGTAGCTTGGCGGGGGTTCAGACGCGGGCGCCAGTCGAGAGCTGGCGCCTGCGGTAGTTTCAACCGTCGCTCGGGACTGCGCACCGCGCTAGAGATACCCGCCGGTGTGTTTTATACTAGGAAAGCTGAAATTGTCGCTGCCGGCCGTTGGGTTGTATCCCCGCGGTTCAGGCCGCCGACTTCGCCGTTCCGATTCCGGGGGAGGTGAACTTCCAGGCAAGACACTGAAGTCTGAACTGCAAAACTCTTGGGCCCGCGATAACGCGGGCGAACTCTTCAACCTCAAGGCCACTCCCGCAAACCTGAAGCATGCCACGCAACGCGCTCGATAGTTCGGCTTATTATCTCAACCGAGAATTATCCTGGCTGGCGTTTAATCGCCGCGTTCTCGAGGAGGCGCAGGATCCAAGCAATCCGGTTTTGGAAAGGGTGAAGTTCCTCTCCATCTCCGCCAGCAACCTGGACGAGTTCTTCGAGATCCGCGTTGCCGGCTTAGTGCAACAAATTGAAGACGGATATACGGAGGCGGGGCAGGACGGACTGACACTTTTCGAAGAGCGGGAGGCGGTCGCCCGCGCCACCCAGGAGTTCGTAGAGGATCAATATCTCTGCTGGAATGAGCAGCTGCGCCCATTGTTGGCCGAGAACGGCATTCGCGTCTTGGGAATGGAGGAGCTCGACCCGCGGGCGCGCGAATTTGTCGAAGCCTACTGCGAACGCGAACTCGACCTTCTGCTGACCCCGGTCACCGTCGATCCGGCCCATCCGTTTCCCCGCGTGATCAACAAAGCTCTGTGCGTCGCGTTCTTGTTGCGCCGTCGGCGCCGTTCCTCGATGACCTACATCGGAGTGGTGACCGTGCCCCGAGCCTTGCCGCGTGTGGTGCGTCTCCCTTCGGAGACGACCGCCGATTTTATCTTCTTGGCGGATCTCGTCGCCCATCATGCCTCGCGCATGTACTACGGATACGACATTGTGTCTGCGGCTGCCTTCCGCGTTACCCGCAACAGCAACCTTTACTTGGCAGAGGAAGAGTCGCGAAACCTGCTCGAGTCGGTGCGTACGGAGCTGCACAACCGACGCAAAGGCGATGCCGTGCGGCTGGAGATCGAATCCGATGCCGACCCGGAGATCGTCGAGCGGTTGCGCACCAACTTCGAGCTGGAGCCATGGCAGGTATTCCCGGTCAACGGCCCGGTGAACCTGTCCCGGCTGTTTAATATTTATGATCAAATCGAGCGCCCCGAACTGAAGTTCAAGCCGTTTATTCCTCGGGAGCTGCGCTTGACCGCGAAGTCCCAGGACTTGTTTGAGGAGCTTCGCCGGCACGACGTCCTCCTGCACCATCCTTACGATGCCTATGACGCCGTGGTTTCCTTTATCGAGTCGGCGGCGGAAGACCCCAACGTTTTGTCGATCAAGCAAACTTTGTACCGCACCAGCGAGCAGTCCTTGATCGTGCCCGCCTTGATTTCAGCCGCGGCCAAGAAGGAAGTCACGGCGGTGGTGGAACTCAAGGCGCGCTTCGACGAAGCCTCGAACATCCGCTGGGCGCGCGATCTGGAAGATGCCGGGGTGCAAGTATTTCACGGGCTGGTGGGGCTGAAGACCCACTGCAAACTATCCCTGCTGGTTCGCCGCGATCCGGATGGAGTGACCCGGCGTTATGCGCACCTGGGCACGGGAAACTATAATGCGACCACCGCCCGCATTTACACGGATTTGAGTTTGCTTACGGCGGACCCGGAGCTGACGCGTGCGGTGCACGATGTGTTTAGCTTCCTGACCGCCTACGCCGAGCATCCCAGCTATGATCCCCTGAAAGTTTCCCCGTTGAATCTGGCCGAACACTGTCTGGCATTGATCGCGCGCGAAGCCGAACACGCGCGCCACGGCCGCCCCGCCCACATCATCGCCAAAATGAACGCGCTGCTCGACAAGAACATCATTATGGCGCTCTACCGTGCTTCGCAAGCGGGAGTGAGAATTGACCTCCAGGTGCGGGGAATCTGTGCCCTTCGCCCCGGTGTCCGCGGGGTGAGCGCGAATATTCACGTCTCGAGCATCGTGGGCAGGTTCCTCGAACACAGTCGTATTTACTACTTCGCAAACGGAGGCGAGGAGGAGGTGTACCTGAGCAGCGCCGATTGGATGCCGCGCAACCTCTATGAACGGGT
>JASHSL010000356.1 GCA_030040855.1 Terriglobales bacterium | reverse complement strand
CGGGAATGCTCCAGAGAAATTGGGGCCGCATTGTGTTCATTTCCAGCGAGTCCGCCCTGAATATTCCCGTGGAGATGATCCACTACGGCGTGACCAAGACTGCTCAACTCTCTCTGGCCCGCGGACTGGCTGAGATGACTGCAGGAACCAATGTCACCGTAAATTCGGTTCTCGCCGGACCCACTCGCAGCGAGGGTGTGGAGAACTTCTTGCAAGAAATGGCGAAGGCTCAGGGCCGCAGCACCGCCGTGGTGGAACAAGACTTCTTTCGTTCGGCACGCCCTTCCTCGTTGTTGAAGCGATTCGCGACTCCCCGAGAGGTGGCAAACATGGTCGTGTACGTGTGCAGCCCGTTAGCCTCGGCGACCAATGGAGCAGCCCTGCGAGCGGATGGGGGCGTGGTTCGATCGATTGGGTGAAGACCTGGCGTTATCGCGAACTACCGGTAATCTGACCGGACCGTGCGGCGGGATTGTGGACTTGTCAGGCCCGTTGCTCGCCCGGATCTAGTCGGCGAACGCAATCCCGTGTTCCCGCCTGGTATGTCTTTCTGATTCGCCATTCTGTTGCAGCAATTTGGCAATGAGACCGGTCCAACCGGTCTGATGACTCGCGCCGATTCCGCGGCCGGTATCGCCATGGAAATACTCGTGAAACAGAATGAATTGATTCCAGTTCGGGTCGGCCTGAAACTTTGAGATACCTTGGTACACCGGACGCTCGCCTTTGTCATCTTGCAGAAAGATTCTCGCTAGGCGACGGGATAACTCGGCCGCCACTTCCCACAACGTAAGAAATTTGCCCGAACGGGCGGGAAGTTCAACTTTGAATTCGTCGCCGAAATAATGATGAAACTTCTGCAGAGATTCGATCAGCAGATAATTGACGGGGAACCAGACGGGACCACGCCAGTTGGAATTTCCCCCAAACAGCCCGAGTGTCGATTCCGCCGGTTCGTAATTGACCCGGTACTCGGTTCCGTTTACCACCAGCGTATAGGGGTGCTCGTGGTGATAGCGCGAAAGAGCGCGAATCCCGTATGGCGACAAAAACTCCTGTTCGTCGAGCATCACCTGCAGGACGCGCCGAAGTTGGTCGCCGCCGACGATGGACAAGAGTCTTCTCTCTTGGCGGCCACGCGTACTCATCGAGGCCACACAGCCGACGAGGTCAGGACGGTTGTTGAGAAACCATTCCAGCCGGCGCTTGAATCCGGGCAAGCGGTCCAATAACTCCGGCTCCAGGGTTTCGACCGCGAACAGGGGGATGAGACCGACCATGGAGCGAATCCGCATGGGATATTTGCGGCCATCGGGAAAGCGCAGAACGTCATAAAAGAAACCATCCATCTCGTCCCACAGCCCCTTGCTATTCTCGCCGCAATGGTTCATCGCGTGGGCAATATAGATGAAGTGCTCCCAAAATTTGCTGGCAACGTCTTCATAGGCGGACTCATCTCTGGCGAGCTCCAGGGCGATGGCGAGCAAATTGAGGGTGTACATCGCCATCCAGCTGGTGCCGTCAGACTGCTCGATATAGCCGCCCGTCGGCAGAGGAGCGCCCCGGTCGAAGACGCCGATATTGTCGAGGCCAAGGAAACCTCCCTGGAAAATGTTCATCCCGTCGGCATCTTTGCGGTTGACCCACCAAGTGAAGTTGAGGAGAAGCTTGTGAAACACCCGCTCGAGAAACGCCCGATCGCCCTTTCCATTACGCTTCTTGTCAATCTTGTACACGCGCCACGCAGCCCAAGCATGGACCGGTGGGTTGACGTCTCCGAGCGCCCATTCGTAGGCTGGAAGCTGCCCATTGGGGTGCATATACCATTCGCGGAGCAAGAGTACGAGTTGCTCCTTGGCAAATTCGCAATCGACCAGGGCCAGAGGCACACAGTGAAAAGCCAAGTCCCACGCGGCGTACCAAGGGTACTCCCACTTGTCCGGCATGGAGATAACATCGGCGTTGTACAGATGTAGCCATTCTTTGTTGCGGCCATTTCGCCGCTCGGCAGGAGGTGGGGGATTGCCGGGATCCCCTTCCAACCAACGTTGGAGTTCGTAGTGGTAGAACTGCTTGGACCACAGCATTCCGGCGAAGCTCTGGCGCATCACGTTTTGTGCGTCCAGCGAGAGGTCCTGGGGCACCAGCGTGCGGTAAAACTCATCCGCTTCGTTCTTACGCATGACGAACAGCCGATCCAATCCGTCCAAGGCTTTGGCCACGGCGGAGAATTCGATATCGGTGAGTCGCAGACGAACCGCAATAGTCCCACCGGCAGGAATTGCGAAGTTGTAGTGCGCCGCTGCTTTGGTGCCTATCGGGGCGGCGGCAACGGCATCCTGTCTTCGGCCGACGACATAGTCATTGATGCCGTCCTTCACCCACGGGCTGCGGTTCTCAGTTCCGAAGATCCGCTTGAAATTGGTTTCATTTTCGGTGAACAGGAGTTGCGGCGATCCCTCGCAATAAAGCCACCGCTTGCCTAGGACCGGGTGCCTCAGTTCGATCCCTGTGGACGCCTGGCGCAATTCGGGACGCATCGTATCGTCACCCCACGACCAAATATTCCGGAACCAAATGGTCGGCAACAAGCGCAGGGCGGCGCTTTCCGGCCCGCGATTGGTGGCAGTAATTCTTATCAGAATGTCTTCCACGTCGCCCTTGGCGTATTCGACGAACACGTCGAAATAGCGGTCCTTAAGGAATACTCCCGTGTCGAGCAGTTCAAATTCGGGCTGGTCCTTGCCCCGACAGCGATTTTCTTCGACTAATTGCGAATAAGGAAATTCCGCCTGCGGGTACTTGTAGAGATACTTCATGTAGGAGTGGGTGGGAGTCGCGTCCAGGTAAAAGTAGTATTCCTTGACATCCTCTCCATGATTGCCCTCTGTTCCGGAGAGCCCGAACAAGCGCTCCTTGAGAATGGGGTCGCGCTCATTCCACAGAGCTAGAGCGAAGCAAATCAGCTGACGGCGGTCCGAGAGGCCTGCAATTCCATCTTCGTTCCAGCGGTAGGCTCGGGAGCGGGCCTGATCATGGGGAAAGTACTCCCAGGCATCTCCGGAGGGACTATAGTCTTCGCGGACCGTGCCCCAGGCACGTTCACTCAAGTACGGACCCCACCGCTTCCAGTGTTTTCTGCGTTCGCGGGATTCCTGGAGGCGAATCTCTTCTGCCGTCACATCCATTCTCCGCGGAGGCCAAGTCGCGTCGGTCGAATCACGCAACGGGCACGTTTGGCCCTCAGCCTCGGCGACCTCCGATGTCCGAGGTCAACTTTCAGTCTCCCATCCTCGAGTTCGCAAAGCTGTGCGGAATGACCTTTGCTCCTGTCCTCTTGCTATTCTCTCAGAGGCCCCGCTCCGGAGACCACACACAAGAAAAGCGGGATGTTAAGGCATCCCGCTTTGTCACAATTGCAATGATCGCGTGCTTATCGGAACGCGCCGAAGCCGGTGCCGCGAAAGCCGCCTGAACCATGCATCATGCCGGCCGGTGCACTTTCGCCCCTGCCAAAGGATCGAACCGCATAGTCGTGGAAGCCAGGGCCATGGGCTGGCGCAGGACGAAATCCATCGAAGGTATGCACATAGTGCCCGTAACCATAAGGCACCGGGGTACGATATACGAACAGGGGCGAATAGAAACCCCAGCCGAATGGGGAATAGAGGAATCCGCTTGCCGGTAGGAATGTGTACGCTCCCCACCATGGATTCCAATACCAGCCCGCTCCAAACCATCCCGGACCATACCATCCGTTGACAACATAGACTCGCGCCGAATCCACGTTGGCTTCCGCGAGATAATCGGAACGCAGGCTGCTCCAACGATACAGGTCATCAGCTTCTGCGAGCTTCTTATCGAAAGATGTCGCCTTCAGCTTGCCTTCGCTGTTAAGAGCAAGTTCTTTCCCACCCTTGAGGGTAACGGTCCGATCCCCATCACGTACCAAGGCTCTGCCTTCGAAGACTCGCACCTGCTGATGCGTGGCGTCGAAATCGTACAGACCCGGCTTGAGGAGCTGTACCGTCGCGCCGTTTTGGGCGATGCGAATGTCGTTCTCTTTGTAGATCTGGTCCACCTCGACCATCGCTTCGCCTTGATCGAGAGTCAATGCTGTGCTGGTCAGGTTGGGCGAAACCATCGCGATCGAACTGTCGGCGCCGAGCCTTAAGAACACTCCTGGGGTGAGCAGAATCTCCGCCTTACCATTGTCCGTGGTAAGTGTTTGGCCGGCCTGCAACTCGGCAGAGCCGATCGATTTGGCGTCGAGCGTCTGGTGCCCGATCGACGCCTGCCCTTCCACATAATTTAGGGTGCCGGGCAGCGCTGAATGTGTGTCGGAATTCGCCCCCAATACCGGCACAACCAAGACCGCTGCCAGGAACAAGCTTGCTGCAGCTGCTTGCAACCTAGACAGCCTCATATCGACCTTCCTTTCTGTCAATTCTCTTTTAACCACCTGGTTAATTAGATGAAAGACGCCCAGAGTTTGATTCCCCCTCTTATCCCGTTGAGCAGGAATGACTTCGACGAGCGCCCCTCTGCCATCTACCAGGAATCGGGTAGGACGGAAGGGGAGAAAACAGGAGAAACCTGAAGGTACGCCAAATCGAGGTTCATCGCGCCGCGATGGTTGCCGGGTTGCGCTTCGCGGCCACGCGGATTTCTTGGCCGGCATGGGACCGGTTTCTGGCAGGGGCTGGGAATTCCGATTTCCTCCGGTCATCTTGATGGCCTCGAGGTCGCACCTGAGAACTGCTGCGAGTCCTGGCTGTGGGTTTGCATCCACAAAAGAGCACCTCATGGATTGCTTGTGATCGGGGCCTGGTTTAATATGCAACCTTGAGGTTGCATATGGCGAATGATCGAATTGAGAAGCGCATTGAACTTAGGCCTCCGGTTTCGCGCGTCTGGCGGGCCCTCACAGATTACCGTGAATTTGGCGAATGGTTTCATGTCAAGCTGGATGGACCGTTTGAACCGGGTAAAGTTTCGCGCGGCCAGATTACCTATCCGGGCTGTGAGCACATCCAATGGGAGGCGGTCGTCGAGAAGATGGAGCCCGAGCGGCTCTTTTCCTTCCGCTGGCCCCATCCCAAGTCGCTCGACAAGGCGGACTACTCTGGGGACTACTCCGGGGAGCCAACCACGCTCGTCGAATTCAGGCTGGAGAAGACCCCCCGCGGCACCTTGCTAGTGGTCACCGAGTCCGGCTTCGATAAGCTTCCCAGCGACCGCCGACTGGAAGCATTCCGGAGAAACGATGGCGGTTGGACAGAGCAAATGAAGAACGTCGAGAACTATGTCGCGCACAACCCGTAGCAGCTCAGCGGCTGGGCGTCGAGCTCCTGCCCCCATCTTTGCTGCCCTCGGCGACGAAACGCGACTGTTCCTGCTGGCAAAGCTGTGCCGCGGACACCGACATTCCATTTCTCAGCTAACCGAAGGATCGAAGCTGACCCGGCAGGCAATCACGAAGCATCTTCGCATGATGGAAGCTGTGGGCATGGTCCACGCGGTCCGGCAAGGGCGCGAGACGCTGTTCGCGCTCGATCCGGAGCCGATCGAGGAAATCAAGGGATATCTCGATCTTGTTTCCGAGCAGTGGGACCAAGCCCTCTCCAGGCTCAGGTCCTTCGTCGAAGATGGAAGACCATAGGACACCGGGCAGACGGAAGCCAGCCAAAGAACTGCAAAGCACTCTCCCTTGACATACTATGCAGTAAGCGGCGGGTGTGATTCTTAGGCAGGGGGGTGGGTTGTGGAACTGGGACTTCGCAGGTCGTTCCGGATCTTTGCTCCGGGCAGTTCACTGCGGCGCAGGGTTGCTTATAGCCTGGCGGTCGTAAGGCTGATTCTCGTTCCGGTCATTTTCCTGGCTGTCTATTACCTCTTTAAGATGGGCCTGATCGTCGACCAAATCGTCAACGTCGATGCCCCGGTAACCACTCTCGCGGAGCAGATCTCCGTACATATGCTGGATGCCCGCCGGGCCGAGCGAAGTTATTTTCTGCTGCGAGATCCCGAATACCTTACAGCCAACCAGCAGGCCATCACTCAAGTTAAGGAAATTCTCCGGCAGATTCGCAGTCTGGCATCGGAGGAACAGCCATCCACCGAGGCGGCTCTCAGGAATCTAACGCTTTACGAGCAACAACTCACCGATGCGGTGTCACTGGCGCGAGAGCCGGGAGGCACGGCTGTGGACCGGGTGCAACAGGTCGTACAAGCTTACGAAAAGGACCTCAATGATCTTTTGAAACAGGCCCGACGCAGGAGCCGCGCTCAACTCATCGACAACCTCCGCAGCCAGGTCGGCGCCTTCGACGCTCAAATCACCAGTACGATGGAGGCGGGCGATCCAACCTTGCGGCGAGTAGCACCCGCACTCCAAGCCTCGAGCGACCTAGTTCTCGAAACGGCTGGCGAACTGGAAAAACGAAGCTGGGGTCGTGTCGAACATGATCACCAAGAAGCTCGACAGCTTCTCCACCGGGCAGAGTGGGTCCTCATCGTTGTATCCGGGATTACGCTTCTGCTGAGCGTTTGGATCAGCTTCGTCCTCCCGCGCCAGGTGGTGAAACCGTTGCTGGAACTCAAAGAAGCTGTCGACCACGCGGCATCGGGGAATTATCTGATCGATTTCGAGCTTCGTGGCCAAGGCGAAGTGGTCGAACTTGCCAAGAGTGTGCGCAGGTTAATTGCGCACCTGCAACAAACGGTTTGAGCACAGTAAGTATCGTCCGATCCATGGAAGGCCAGGGGACGTGAATAG
>JASHSL010000355.1 GCA_030040855.1 Terriglobales bacterium | reverse complement strand
GCCTGATCGCTGCCGTCCGAATTGGCCAGTTCGACTCTACGGTCGCCCGTATTGTGGTCGATCTGATTCATCCCGTCCACTACACTTGGGACGCTGCCGGCAACCGCCTGACCATCCGGGTGCGCCCGGCAGACAACATCTTCCGGCCTTCCGCGGTGGTCCCGATCAACCTCGTGGAGCCTGCTAGGGCCTCGACGGCAACGCGCACGGTGGTCCTGGCAAGCCGCAGACTCGAAGCCGGGGCTTCGGTGAGCGCCGGCCCTCGGGCCGCAGTTTTGCGTCTCGAACCTGGCGGCGAGGTGCGAGTCTGTCCGGGAACAACGGTTTCCGTCACCCCTTCGCGGTCTGGCCGGTCGCTGATGCTCGCCATGAGCACGGGCGCGATCGAAGCCCACTACGTCACCGGAGCCGGGTCCGATTCCGTCCTGACGCCAGACTTCCGCATCCTGCTCGCGGGTTCGGGAGAGATTGACTACGCCATCGCCACCGATCGGCGCGGCAATACCTGCGTGGAAGCGCTTCCCGGGAACCGCGCCTCCTTCATCGTCACCGAGCTGTTGGGAGAGGGCAGCGATCAGGTCAAGCCCAGCGAGCGGGTGGTTTTTGGCGGCGGACGATTGCACAGGATCGCTTCCCCCGCACCGGGAGGTTGCGGCTGCCCCTCCGCCATGCCAGAGGTCGTCCGGACTTCGGCTCCCGAGTTGACCTCGGCGGAGCAGGGTGAGCTGGTGGACAGAATGCTCCCGGGTCCGGAAACCGCCTTGCTTCCGCCTTCGAAACCGAACGACGTCCACGTTCAGGTGGACAGCTCTTTTGTATTCCGAGCCGAGGACCCGGCCAACGACCCACCCGCCAGCCAGCTTCGAGAACTGTTGCCGGCGCGCAGTTTGTCTCCTCCGCCGCCGCTCACGACGGTGCTTCCCCCGCCTCCACCCGGGCTGCATCGTGGTTTCTTGGGCAAGATCAAAGGATTCTTCTCGGCCGTGTTCGGCTGATGGAGGCAAGGTTCGACCGAGCTCAGCGGATTTTACTTTCGGTTGCCCCCGCTGAAGACCCGCGTGCGCGGTGTGACGCGGCCGCGAAACTCCTCCGCCAGTTCGGCTCCCCGTTCGAGAGCCTCTTCCGCCACTCCTCTGGCCTCTTCCCTCCAGTTCTCGATGGTGTCGCGGGCATCTTCGTACCTGCGCCGCAACTCTCTCCGCATCTTCCTGCCGGCTTTCGGAGCAAACAACAAGCCAATCAAGGCACCTGCACCTAACCCGATCAGAAGAAACGTTACCGCCGTTCCGAAGCTCGCCTGCTCGGACGCTTCATATCTGCCCTCGCGCATAACCGCACTCCTCATGATGAAATCGACTTTCCATTCGCCTGGTCCATTTTTCGCTCGATCGAAAACTGAACATTGTCCTTCAGGGAAGCTTTCTTCATGATGCCATACCGGTCCCCCGCGCTGCTTGGATAAGTTGGGCGTCGCACGGCTGAGCAGGGGATGGCAGGCAAGCGGGGGAGGCTCTTCCGGGCCCTTCGCCATTTTCCATGTCGTTCACAGCCCGTGTAAAATGAAGATTTGAAGCCACCTACCTGGCGGAACAGAGCCTGGCTTCGGTTGGCCCGTCGCAATCAAAGGAGATCACTCAGCTATGGCGATTCCTGCGACCCAGCTTCGTCCCGGCATGATCATTCGCCACAACAATGATCTGCACTCGGTTTTTAGCGTGGAACATCGCACTCCGGGAAACCTGCGTGCCTTCATCCAGGCAAAACTGCGGAATCTGCGCACCGGGGCTATGTTCGAACATCGCTTCCGCTCCCCTGACCCGATTGAGAAGATTACCGTCGACGAGGTGGAGATGGAGTATCTCTACAATGATGGCGGCAGCTACTACTTCATGGACACGTCCACCTACGAACAGACCCACCTGGGCAAAGACATTTTGGGGGACGCCGTCGATTACCTCATTCCAAACCTGACGATCAAAGTGGAGTTTTTTGACGGGAAGGCGGTAGGAATCGAGTTGCCCCAAACCGTCGAGCTCACGGTGATTGAAACCGAACCTGGCCTGAAGAGCGCGACCGCTTCGAGTGTGACCAAACCGGCCAAGACCGAGACCGGATTGGTCGTGCAAGTTCCTCCCTTCATCAACCAAGGGGAGAAGATCAAGGTGGATACGGCGGAAGGCATGTATCTTTGCCGCGCCTGATCGACCGGATTCTTGTCTTAGGAGTCCCGGGTTGTCTATACTCCCGGGGGAACTGGCCACCTCTTTTTACTTCCGCCTCGTTCTCGGGCGGGGGCGGGCCATGGCCGGGTGCGCTTCTGCGGCCGCGGCCTCCAATCTGTTATTTTGAGGTGGTTGACTCTCGTGGCTGGCAGCATTCTCGCTCGGCGGTTCATCGTTCGCGGACGCGTCCAGGGTGTCGGCTTTCGCTGGTTTGTGGAGCGCGAAGCGCATGTCTTGGGTGTCGCCGGATGGGTGCGCAATAATGCCGACAGCAGCGTCGAAGTGTTGGCCCAGGGCAGCCAGGAACAATTAGCGGGACTGCGGTCGCGCTTGCGCGA
>JASHSL010000354.1 GCA_030040855.1 Terriglobales bacterium | reverse complement strand
TCGGCCAGGGCCTTGACCCGGCCATGATAGATGTAGCCGCCGCGATCAAACACCACCTTGGCGATGCCTTTGGCTTGGGCGCGCTCGGCGATGCTCTTACCCACTGCCTTGGCCGACGCCAGATTGCCTCCGGCACGCTTCACGCCCTTGCGATCTTCGACCGAATTGGCCGAGACCAGGGTAGTACCCTGGAGATCGTCGATGACCTGGGCATAGATGTGGTTCAACGAGCGGTACACATTCAAGCGCGGCCGCTCGGCCGTTCCCAGAATCTTCTTGCGGATGCGGCGATGAACCAGGCGCCGGTTTGCGTTCTTGGTCGTCTTTCCAATCATGCTTTCCCCCTCCGGTCAGCGTCGGCCTCCCCCCTCTCTACCGGCGGAGACCTGCCCTCCCGGAAGACCTACTTGGCTCCGGTCTTGCCAACCTTCTTCTTCAAGCGCTCGCCCAGATAGCGCACGCCCTTGTTCTTGTAAGGGTCCGGCGGACGTAAGCTCCGCATCTCCGCGGCCACTTGCCCGACCTTCTGGCGATCGATGCCGCTGATCGTCAGCTTCGTCTGCTTCGGATCGACGGTCACGGCAATCCCCGAAGGCAACGGGTACTCAATGGCATGGGAATAACCCAAGTTGAAAACCACCGTGCCTTTCCCTTTCATTTCGGCACGGTAGCCGATGCCCACAATTTCCAGTTCGCGGGTCCATCCCTTGGTCACACCTTCGACGGCATTATTGACCAGAGCGCGCGCCAAGCCGTGCAGGGCGGCCTGCTCTTCCTTTTCACGGATGGCCACCAGGTGCCCGTCCTGCTGCTCCACGCGAATGCCGGGCGGAAGCTTGGTGTCCAGCTTGCCTTTCGGTCCCTCGACGCTGACCGTATCGCCTTCGATTTTGACCTTCACTCCCTGAGGGAGCGGGATCGGCTTTTTCCCAATTCTTGACATAGGCTTAGCCTTGGGCCTTCAGGTTTTGGCGGCTTCGGATTACCAAACTTCGCAAAGGACCTCGCCACCCAGACCTTCCTTGCGCGCCTGACGGCCGGTCATCACGCCCCGCGGCGTGGTCAGGATGTTGATGCCTAACCCCCCCAGCACGCGCGGAATTTCGCTGCGTCGCACGTAGACGCGGCAACCCGGCCGGGAAACTCGCGCCACATTCGAGATCGCCGCTTCATTGTTGTTGCCGTACTTCAGGTAGATGCGCAGGGTGCGATGGCCTTCCTCTTCGACCGCCTTGAAGTTGGCGATATAGCCCTCCTCTTTGAGGATGCGGGCGATCTCCGCCTTCAGCTTAGAAGCAGGGATATCTACCTTCTGATGCCGCGCCTGAATCGCATTGCGAATCCGCGCCAGCATGTCTGCGACCGGATCGGTAAACCTCATGATTTTCGCTTCTCCTCGGCCGCCCGTTGGCTTCGGCGCCGCCCACGAACCGGCGGCGACTTACGAGGGCTTGTGCCTTCCGAATCTTTCATTCCCTCACCAGGACGACTTCGAAACCCCAGGAATCTCGCCCCGCAGCGCGAGACTGCGAAAGCACAATCGGCAGATGCCAAATTTGCGGAGATAGGCGCGCGGCCGCCCGCAAATCTGGCAGCGATTGTGCCTGCGCGAGGAAAACTTCGGCTTGTTTCGGTCCTTGACCCGTTTAGCTGTGGTTGCCAATTTGTTCTCGCTCCTCGCTCTCAATCTTTCTTTCTGTTCGCCTTCCACCGGCCGGAGTTCCGGGAGGGGGCCAGGCTGAAACCCAGTTCTCTAAGCCCGGAACGGCATCCCTAAATGGCGCAGCAACGACCGCGCCTGATCGTCGCTCCGTGCCGTGGTCACGATGGTGACGTTCATGCCCTTCAACTTGTCCACCTTGGCATAGTCGATCTCGGGAAAGATCAACTGATCGTGCAGACCGAGCGTGTAATTGCCCCGGCCATCGAAGGACTTGGTCGAGACACCGCGAAAATCGCGCACCCGCGGCAGCACGACGTTGACCAGACGATCGAAGAATTCATACATGCGATCGCCGCGCAAGGTCACCATGGCACCGATGGGCTGGCCGGCGCGCACTTTGAAGGCGGCAATCGACTTCTTGGCGCGGGTGATGATCGGCTTTTGCCCGGTAATTTGGGCCAGTTCATTGACCGCCGGATCGAGCACCTTGGCGTTCTGCGTCGCTTCCCCCACGCCCATGTTGACCACGATCTTGTCGAGGTGCGGCACCGCCATGGGGTTTTTGAGCTCCAACTCCTTGCGCAGGGTGGAGGCAATCTCCTGCTGAAATCGCCGCTTCAGCCGGGGAGTCTCTTTGGCGCTGTGGTGAGCCGCTTCGCGCACCCGCGACTCTTCCGGCTTGGCCGCCTTGCTTTCTTTTTTGTCCTTCGCCATGGCCAGTTCCTTTTCCGACCTCGAGCCCCGAGCCGGGGCCGCCCGACTACTTGTCCAGGGTGGTACCGCACTTCTTGCACACCCGCACCTTGCGGTCGCCGCGCACCTCATGACCAAGTCGCACCGGTCCGCAGGTCGAGCACAGCAATTGAACATTGGCGATCGAAATCCGGCTCTCCTGCTCCGCGATCCCGCCTTTGACATTGCGCTGGGGGTTCGGCCGCACGTGCTTCTTCACCATCATGACGTGTTCGACGAGCAGCTTGCCATCGTCGGGAAAGACCCGCAGGACGCGCCCCTGCTTGCCCTTGTCCCGACCCGCGATTACCTTAACCGTGTCGTTGCGGCGAATGTCGACTCGCCGGTGACCATT
>JASHSL010000353.1 GCA_030040855.1 Terriglobales bacterium | reverse complement strand
TTCCTTGATATTGGGCTCAAGGTGGTAAACCGTGTCGCCGTGCTTGGCATGCCGTTCGCGGGTGAGTTCGGCCAGGCGCTCGACTAAAGTCTGGGATTCACGCATGATCAGGCGCGGAATCACCTTATCGCGCAGGCGCGAGAAGGTTTCCTGGTCTCCCCCCAGAAAACGACAATCCAAGAGGGCAATGGCGAATTCAATATTGTTGGGGTCCAGGCGGTCGCATTCCGACAGGGTGCGGCTGGTGGGACTCAGCCGTAGGCGCAAGTCCCAGAGCGCTTGCGAGAAGCGCCGAACCGGTTCCTTGAAGGCCTCTTCGGAATCCCGGTTTTCGTACAGGAACAAGAGGTCAATATCGGAGTGGGGAAACAGCCAACCACGGCCAAACCCCCCAAGTGCCACTAAAGAGGGTTTGCCAGGCGCTTTTCCCTCTTGAGCGATCTGCTGCCACAACGAGGTGACGATGCTTTCGATCAGGAAGGTACGTTTGGCGATCAGGGCGCGACCATCGCCGTCGGATAAGAAGACCTGCTCGATGCGAGCGGATTCCTCGGCACAGAGGGTGCGTAGCTCGCTGCTCAGGGAAGACGCGCTCATAAAGCATGGCAGGGCAGCCTAGAGCGCTCCCTCGCCGCGTTCGTCATTGCGGATGCGAATGGCGTCATCCACGCGGGAGAGGAATATCTTGCCGTCACCGATCTTGCCGGTTCGGGCCGCGCTGGTGATAGCTTGGACTACTTTGGCCACCATTTTGTCGGGCAGCACGAGTTCCAGTTTGATCTTGGGAATCAGATCTACCGTGTACTCGCGCCCGCGGTAGAACTCGGTATGACCCTTCTGCCTGCCGTGACCCCGGACTTCCAGTACGGTCATGCCTTCCACGCCGATCTCGTGCAGCGCGTCCTTCACTGCCTCCAGCTTGGAATTCTGGATAACCGCCTCAATCTTGGTCATGGTGTGTTGTGGCTATGAGGTCCGTCCGCCGCGGATCTGCTAGGCCGGTACCTCCCAGTAATACCCTTCTTCGCCGTGCTGTGACAGATCCAGCCCTTGGATCTCGTGTTCTTCGCTTACGCGGAGCCCGATCGTCACGTCCACGACCTTGAGAATGATCAGCGTACCAACAATCGCGAGCGCCCACGCAAACAATATCCCCACACATTGATTGAGCAGCTGATGGGCATTGCCCTCGAGCAATCCCGAAGGCAAGGGATTGCCCTGCGCGTCCTTAAAGATGGGATTCACGGCGCTCACGGCAAAGACCCCAGTTAACAATGCTCCCAGGGTGCCGCCGGCACCGTGCACACCGAAGGCGTCCAAGGAATCGTCGTAACCGAATCGCGCCTTCACCTTCACTACCATAAAGTAGCAGACAACGCCGGCCACGAGACCGATGACCAAGGCGGGCATGGGTCGAACAAAACCGGCGGCCGGGGTGATGGCGACCAGGCCGGCGACTGACCCCGAAATGGCACCCAGCGCACTCGGCCGCCCGTTGCGCAACCACTCTGCCCCGCCCCAGCCCACCACCGCCGCCGCGGCAGCGAAATGCGTGGCCACGAACGCGCTGGTCGCCAAACTGCCAGCCGCCAGAGCGCTTCCCGCATTGAAACCAAACCACCCGACCCACAACAGGCAAGCTCCGATGAAGCTCAGGACCACGCTATGGGGAGGCATGGGTTCCTTGGGGTAGCCGATGCGACGGCCCAGATACAAGGCGCACACCAAGGCGGATACTCCCGAGGTAATGTGTACCACCGTCCCCCCGGCGAAATCCAGGGTCGGAAAGCGCCCGTTGAGCGAGGCGTTCAACAATCCCCCCTTGCCCCAAACCATGTGGGCCATCGGGTCGTAGACCAAAATCGACCAGAGAATCATGAACAACATCATGGCGCTGAATTTCATGCGCTCGGCGAAGGCGCCGGTGATCAGCGCAGGCGTGATCACGGCAAACATCAGCTGGTAAATCATGAACGTTTGCTGGGGGATGGTGGCGGCATAATCGGCATCGGGCTGGGCTCCGACACCGCGCAGCAATAAGTGGTCGAGCCCGCCCAAGAAACTGTTTCCTGACCCGAAACACAGACCGTACCCGAATAAACCCCAAAGCACGGTGATCAGCGCCATCATGGCAAAGCTTTGCATCATGGTGCCGAGCACATTCTTTTTTCGGACCAGGCCTCCGTAGAACAAGGCCAGTCCCGGCCCGGTCATCATCAGAACCAGGGCGGAACTAGTCAACATCCAGGCGTTGTCCCCGGAGCTCTTGGCATCGGCTACCTCTTGTTCGAGTTTGGCGATTCGGGCGGCGGGAGCATCAGCGGCACCTACCGCCTGCGCCTGCAAGACGGGCGTCAGAGCCACAAAGAAAAGGGAGAGCACGATGAAACTCGCAAAGTAGGCCTTTCCCATGAGTTCCCGTCAGCCCTCCCGACGCAAGATCGCACTCAGACCATCACTTTAACCGTGGGAAACATCCCGCGGAAATCGAAAGTATTTATCAGATGTATCGGGATTAGTTATGGCGATTGCGGGTCTTGACCATGCCTCGGCTGAAGGGCCGCCGTGTTCAAGGCGCCAAGCAACGCCTCGTCATGGGTGGAGCTCGACGGAGGGAGCCATCGCCTGCGCCACCCTGCAGAAGATAACGTGGCAATCGCCGCGCAAGCAATGGACGCCGCGAACATGCCGCCAGCAAATCAGTGTGGTCCGCCGCCCCCCATGCCGGGCATGGGCCGGGGCAGTTTTCAGGATGCGTGACTACGCCCCATGCCTAAAGGCAGGGGCTTCAAGAGCCATGCCTGCTATTGCAGGCATTGTGGTTCTTAGGCGCAGTCCGCGCCTTAAAATCTCCAATGCCGATGCGTGGTCGCGGGTGGTGTTCAATCCGCATACTGGGCAATGGTGCTTCCTGTCCCACAACTGCTTGGGCACAGGCGCACCGCAGGGGCAT
>JASHSL010000352.1 GCA_030040855.1 Terriglobales bacterium | reverse complement strand
GGGTAGCTGTCGTTGGTGAAAGTCACCCCATGCCCGATGAATACGTTGTCTTCGATCGTGACGCCTTCGCAGATGAAGGTATGGCTGGAAATCTTGCAGCGCTTGCCTACGCTCGCGTTCTTCTGGATTTCGACAAACGCACCAATCTTGGTTTCATCTCCGACTTCACATCCGTAAAGGTTGATGAACTTGGAAAGTTTGACGTCCCGGCCCAGCTTGACGTCTGCTGCGATAGAAAGATACATAGGTGGCGACCAGGCCCTTTCGCGTGGTGGATTACGCCGTAGGAATTACCGAGGGGGAAGTGCGAGAAGTCTGCTCAGTCTGCATCCGGACTGTTGCGACCCGACTCGTACGCCCATGCGACAGGGCGGTCAGAGTTATTCACCGGAAACATGGCGGCAGCCAATTCTCCAAGTTGGAATTCCCGGTGAGCTGCGACCAGAGCGGCTCTTACGTCTTTCCTGGCTACCACAAAGGAGAGGTTGCAAGCCGAAGCTCCATGAGCAATGGCGAGGAGGTCTACATTTTCCCGGCCCAGCGCTGCGAATATTCGGCCGACCATTCCGGCCAGGGCGCGCAGGTTCTGGCCGACGACCGTCACGATTGCCACCGTGGCGTCGAGCGTGATGTGCTCGGCCTTTTCGTGCGCTAGGTCATGGGAGAATTCGTGGCGAAGTGCCTCCAGCATTCGCTTGGCGTGGGAGGAGGAAACGACCAGACAGATGTCGTTTTGAGAAGAAGATTGTGAGATCAGAAGCACATCGGTTCGGACCGCGGTGGCGGTGGCAAATGTGCGGCCCAAAACATCCTGCACTCCCCAAAGGCCCGGCCCGCCGATAGTAATCATGGCAGCATCGGTCACGGCGGCGAGCGCGGTGACCCCGACACCGTTTGTGCAGCCGGCGGGGGTGATTTTCGTTCCCAACTTTTCGGGGGCAAATGTATTGCGGATGCGAAGCGGGATGCCCCTTTGTATGACCGGTTGCAGGGTCTTGGGATGAAGGACCTTGGCACCGAAATAAGCCAGTTCCGCCGCCTCCCGATAAGAGATTTCGGAGATCAGGCACGCTTCGGGCACGAGACGAGGATCAGCCGTCAGTAAGCCGTCCACGTCCGTCCAGATGATCACTTCGTCGGCGTCCAGAGCCGAACCCAGGATGGTGGCAGAATAGTCGGAGCCTCCACGGCCGAGCGTCGTCAGCACTCCATCTTCGTTGGCGCCGATGAAGCCGGTCACGACCGGAACAGTGCCTTGCTCGATCAGAGGCTGCAGGCGCGCGGTGCTTCGTTCGCGGGTCAAATCCATCCAGGGTTCGGCGCCCCCGTAGTAGGAGTCGGTTACGATGAGTTCCGTGGCCTCAATGCATTGACTGGCCAGGCCGCTTTCCTCGAGCACGGCTGCAACCAACGGAACTGACAGCCGCTCGCCCAAGCTCGATATGGAATCCCGGGCTCGAGGGGTCAGCTCATGCAGCAGGGCGGTTGCTTCGCAGAGGCGCTCGCCTTCCCCAAACAACTCTTGCATCTGCTGGCCGATGCGATGGCGCGAGGCATCGGATTGAATCAAGGAAGTCAGGGCTGCGCCGTGCTGTGTCCGCAACTGGCTGAAGATCTGCACCACGGCTTCGCGATTGCCGCACTCGGATTGGACAGCGGCCTCGATCAGTTTGTTGGTCACCCCACTCATCGCCGAAATGACCACGACCAGATCACTGTCTTGCGCGGCCGATTGAATGATCTCGGCTACCCTTCGCATACAAGAGGCATCCGCCACCGACGTGCCCCCAAATTTCATGATGCGCAGCGGACGCTTCAGGCTCCTTTGTGCCCGTTGGTGCTCGCTGGCGGGGATCGGAAGCAGCAGGTTGGGAAACGCGGAGGTGCGCCCAGAATCCGAATGCAAACTACGGTGGTTGCGTGGCAAACGAGCATTATGCCCGATCTCGGGTTTTACTTTGCTTCGCAATCTAGCTCCACGGTATGACGTTGAGGTCGAGCGCTTACGGGCAACGGAGGGGAAAGAACAACTGAGTTGTGCTTGGCGTACCAGCCTCTTTGGGTTCGGCTCTGGCGGATGCTGTCGCTGACCAACGCGGGTTCCTCCCAAGGAACGTCGTGATAGGCCGTCCGCAAATACTCGCTCGCGGGATCCCGGATCCATTCCTGGGGAAACAGCGCCACCGTATCCCCGTCCGTTACTTTGCCGGCTTCCCGGATGGGACTGCCGCAGAGAGCCGCATAGAACGCCGCCGGCAAGTCGTGTCCCGGACCGAACGCCAGGTGCCCGACTTGGGTAATGCGAGGGTTGATCTCAATGAGGTACGCATTTCCGGTGTGTGCTTCTAGCATGAAATCGAACCCGTGCCACCCGGAAAGATGGAGTCGGCGTGCAATCTTCTCGACCGCGTCGCACATTTCCGGATGTTCGATCAGGCGCAGCACCGTAGCGTGTCCCGTCGGCTTGGCTTTCTTCAGCACCTCAAAGTGAAGCCTAGCCAGCACGGCACCCTGCCAACAGAGGGTGCTGCTCGTGGCTTCGTGGCCGACCACAAATGCCTGCGCATTCACCACCGATCGACGACGAAGCAGCCAGGGCCACAGCAGCGTGTGATCGCCGTCGACCAGGGCCCGCTTGGCCGCTCGCGCCAACAGGGGAGGAGCTTGCAGCCGTCGGAAAGCACGAGCTGCTTCCTCTAGGGTGTGGACGATTCTCGTTCCATCCCCACCTGAGCTGCCGTTGGCCTTCAAGACGGCGGGAAACCCAAAGCGGGAGGTCCATTGCTTGAGCTCGTCCATAGTGTTGATGACCGAGGTCGCTGGAACACGGATACCTTCCTCGCGGGCCAGCTCCATGAAAGCAGTGCGGGCACTGATCAGCGGATAACTCTCGGGTGCACCCAGCGAGCGCTCGATAAGCGCACACGTCGGCTTCCCGTTCTCGCCCGCTTGACGCTCTCGCTCATGCAAGCGATAAAGATGCTGGGTGGAGAGGTCGTCACAGGGAACGATGAAGTCGGGCTTTGCGCTGCTGATTGCATGGTGCACGGACCGGAGAGGCGCCAGACCGTAGTAGGTGTGCAGGCGTCGCGCGGCTCGGGTCATCGCCAGCGGATGGTTGGGTGGGCAAAGCGCCTCCACCTGACATCCGGCTTTCGCCAGGGCGAGGGCCAGCCGCACGGTCGGATAATAACGATGTGTCGTAGCAACCAGGACCGTTGCCTTCAACATCGCTGACGCCTCGCTGCTTCTGGGGTTGCCTCGATCCTATGCATAGGTTCCCAATCAGGGTTGAGCGAAATCGGATCGGACCGAATTAGAGATACACCAGGGCGCCGCGTTGGCGGAGAGACTCGGACGCGGCCTCGAGCATTTTGACAACGCGTAAGCCGGCGTGGCCGTCGTTGATCATGGTTGTATCTCGGGTGATGCAATCGACGAAATAGGCCAACTCCTGATGCAGCGCCTCGACCTGTTCGATCTGGGGCGCCCACATATCCCCAGAACGGTAATTGACCAAGAGGTTGTAGAGACCTTCGCGAGTCGTGACGCTAACTCCTTTGTCATAGACCTTGATCTTTTCATCGACCTCGAGATCGTTCCAAACCAGCATCTTCTTTTCGCCCCCGATCAAGGTCGTGCGAACCTTCACGGGAGAGAGCCAGTTCACATTGAGGTGGGCAATGATTTTGTCGGGGAAATACAGGGTGATGAACGCGACATCTTCGCACCCATTGAGGTGGGTTTGACCGGTGGCAACGATTGCCTCAGGAGTCTCGCGAATCAAGTAGTCCATGATGGACAAGTCATGCGGAGCCAGGTCCCAGATGACGTTCACGTCATGCTGAAAGAGTCCGAGATTCACTCGCATAGAGTCGTAGTAGTACAAACTGCCCAATGCATCTTCATCCAGAAGTTGCCGGATCTTGCGCACGGCCCCGGTAAATAAAAAGGTGTGGTCCACCATGACTTTCAGATTTTTCTTGGCCGCCAGTTCAATCAGCTCCTCGGCCTGCGCCAGGTTACTGGTAAATGGCTTCTCAACAAAGATGTGCTTTCCATTCTCGAGGGCCGCCTTCGCAAGTTCGTAGTGCGTCCACACCGGTGTCACGACTGCCACGGCATCGATTTCTGGCGAGCAAATCAGGTCGGTCGCGTTGCTGGAGATCTTGACGTGGGGGTACGCCTTCTGCAGTCGCCGCCTGGCCGCTGGACTCTTGTCACAAACGGCGAGGACATCGGTTTCTTCCAACTGGTTCAGATTCCGAACGACGTTCGGCCCCCAATACCCATATCCGATCACTCCGAACTTAACGACGTGACTGTGCTGTTTTTGTCCTGCTGAGGGATTTTCCTGCTTGGCCAGATGGGTAACCATTCTCATTTCCTTTGCTTGGATGGAGTTTGAAGGGAGGATGAGAGGAGGTGAACTTCGTTAGTGAGCGCCTTCTCCGAATACCATGGCGCCCGGAGTACGCAGCAGAATTTTGACATCCAGCCAGGGCGACCAGGTCCGTGCATATTGCAGGTCGAGGCGCACCATGTCGTCGAATTTCACGCGACTGCGCCCCTTGATCTGCCACAAGCCGGTGATCCCGGGTTTGGCCTCTAGGACCCGGCGACGATGCCAGAAGTCGTAGGCCTCTACCTCGTAAGGAACCGGCGGGCGCGGTCCCACCAGGGACATCTCGCCCCGCAGGACATTAATGAACTGGGGAAGTTCATCGAGACTGGTCTTCCGCAAGAACCCGCCGATCGTGGTCACCCGCGGATCCCTGGTCAGCTTATAGACGCCCTCTCGCTTTTCGTTCAAATGCTTTTCCGCCTTACCGGCGATCAATTGTTTCACATACTCCCGGTGAATACTGGCATCGTTCCCCACGTACATCGACCGGAACTTCAGGAAGGTAAAGGATTCGCCGTGCTGTCCAATGCGCCGCTGCCGGAAAAGGATAGGTCCCTTAGAAGTTGCTTTAACAGCGAGCGCGATCAGCAGGAATAACGGAGACAGAAGCACCAGGGCAGCGAGGCTCCCCACAATATCCATGGCCCGTTTCGTCACACGATAAATTTTTCTCGACTCATCGCGCTCGGTCAAGTCCGGATACAGCGTGGGATTGCTGCGCCGATCGTCGGCTTCATGATCCCAGTCTTCAGGAAAGACATGGAACGAAATACTCACTTGACTGAACTCCTGAGAGGTGAGAGCAGCCCGCAATGTGTTGCTGACCCTGGTGATCATGGTGCTCAGGGTCGCGCTGCGATCGGCAAAGCCAATTTCCGTGAACATCACGCCGACGGCGCAGTCATTCGTATACCACCCCGTAAGGTCAGTCTCTCGGGCAGTGACCGAAAGTGCTGTCGCGATCTTTCTCAGTGCCGGACGATTCTTTTCCGACGGGTATAGTTCTCCCATGTCCAACAACATCAGGACGAAGGGCTTGCGCGAGCGCTCACTTCTCTTTCTCTCCAGCGAGATCATGCGGCGGAAAGCTTCCTCGTGCAGAATGCTCCGGTCCGCCGACACAGATGAGCCATTCAGGGGACTCAAATGGGACGATCCATTGTCCGAGCGTCGTACGTTCACAATTCCCTCCACCGGTTCTGAAATTGAGGGAGCAGAAACGGGTCCACACCCATACCTAATTTCTGAGCAGGGGGATACTGGGACTACAGGGGGAGAAATCTATTGTACGCTATTCTGCTGGCGAATGCCTACTGGGCTTGTCGGTTGTCCGAGCTGGCGTCAGCGGCTGATACCTCTGGTAGTAATCGCTGTGGGCCGTATTGGTCGAGCTGTTCACGATCGTACCCAACAACTTACTCTTCTCGAGCGCTGCCAAGCCGCGTTCGAGCTGCTTTTTCTCGGTTTTGCCCTGGCGGGTGGCCAGCAGGATTCCGTCCGCCAAACGAGCCCAGACCAGGGTATCGGCCAGCGGCAGGATCGGGGGCGAATCGATGACAATCCAATCGAACCATTCGGTCAACTGGTCCATCACCGGCAAAAGCCTGCCGGATTGCATCAATTCGAGGGGGTTTTGGGTTGCGTTCCCTGCGGGGAGCACCCACAGATCCAACGCATCCAGCCGGTAAATGCTGGCAGTCAATTTCGCATTATCCTGAAGACATTCACTGAGGCCGATGACGGTTCCCAGGCCGAGTTGCTTTGCCACGGTGGGCCGCCGCAGGTCACCATCGAGGAGCAGCGTTCTCTTTTCCTTTCGCCTGGCCAGCGTGCACGCAAGATTCGCCGCCAGCATACTTTTCCCTTCCTCGGGTATGGTGCTGGTGATCAACAGTTTCTTCAAAGGCCGGGTTTGCTGCAGCTGCCGTAAGCGAACCGCAAGGAATCGAAATTTCTCTGCCGCCAGGCCCTCCTTTTCCGTGAACGCCACCAAGTGGCTGTGAGGCGGCAATACGATGGGCAAAGACGCAAACGATTCAAACGGGTTCGGCAAATCCGCCGACGCCCCGGGGAGGAGCGACACGGGTGCCGGTTGGGGAAGGCGCACTTCCGCGATCTGCTGCTGGCTCTCCGCCCACTGCGGCGCTTCCGTGACCTCCATCAGAGGAGGAGCTCCCGATTGCGCCATCTGCAGCAGTTGGCGGGTCAGCGACATTTCGTTGCCCGATTGCTCGGCTTCCGATCTCTGTAATGCGTCAAAGATGTGACTCATGGATACGACTCTTTCCCTCGCTTACTGCACCGCCGCGGGCGGCTTCTGCATCAGTTCGAGCAGCATTCTTGCCGCCTTCCGAACGTCGATGTCGTCGGTCGAACTGGCTTTCGGGGGCTCGGGCTGCGGCTGCCGCACGACTCCTAAACGGAAATCGGTGGCAATGCTTTCAATGATTTCCGGGGTAACGAATTGTACCTGCTTCGCGTAGGCCGCAATCAACGCGTTTTCGCAAATGGTATTGATCAGCCGGGGAATCCCACGGGAATGGCGGTAAACGGCAGCGCTCGTTGGTGCCGGGAAAAGAAGCAGACCACGGGAATCCGCGCCCGCAAGTTGGAGTCGCCGCTCGATGTATTTCTCAGTCTCGCTCAAATCCAGCGGCAGTAAGTGGGCGCGGAACGCAATGCGCTGTTTCAGTTGCCGCAGTTCGATCGAGTCCAGCTTTTCATCCAATTCCGGCTGTCCCACCAGAAGAATTTGCAGCAGCTTGGCATTGGAAGTTTCCAAATTGGTCAGCAGTCGAATCTCTTCCAAAATATCAGCCGACAGGTGATGGGCTTCGTCTACCACAAGCACGTTGGTGAGATTCTTCTGGCTGCGTGCGATCACGTACCGAACCAGTTCCAACAGCAGCTCAGTTTTGTTCTTGTTCGCCGCCGGCAACCCGAAATCGGCCGTCACATACTGTAGAAACTCGATCGGCGACAACCGACCATTGAAGACGTACGCGTATTCCGTATCTTTACGGTACTTCAGTAATTGCAGCAAGCACCGCAGCAGCAGAGTTTTCCCCGTCCCCACTTCTCCCGTCAGGACCACAAACCCCTTGCGGCGTTCGACGCCGTAGTAGAGCGTCGCCAAGGCCTCGTTGTGCCGCCGCGTGGGGAAGAGAAACGACGGGTCCGGAGTAATCTCGAACGGACTACGCTTCAGGTTGAAAAATTTCAGATACATTCAGAACAATTCATCCGTGCAAGAAGCTCAGCGCTGAGCCAGCCAAAATGGTCGCAACCACCAGCGCTGCCATTGCCCATCGCAACCAGTTATCCCTACGTCGCTGCAATTCATCCTGCGCACTGCTAATCTCTGGAATCTCCGCGATCACCGCGACCGGGAGAAGTCCCTGCAGCTTCTTTTCGTCGTAGATGCGGTCGTCCAGCATTTCGAACGCACCCGCTACCACTCCGCCCAAGAGCAGTCCCAGTCCGACGCCGATGCCACAGAACTTCAGACGGTTGGGGAAGTCCGCCTTCAGCGGCAGACTTGGCGGATCAAGAATACGAAATCGCTCGCCCTGCTGGAGCAATTCCATGCTGGTTGCCATGGCCGACTCGTTTTTCTTTTTCAGCAGTTCGTCATAGTTTGCCTTCGACTGGTCGTAGCCACGGGTCAAATCTGCCAACTGCTGTTCCCGGACCGGCTCTTGATTCAACCGAGCCTGATAATCAGCCACCTTCGCTTTCAGCGCTTCGATCGAGCGTTCCCGGTTGGCAAGCTCAATCTCGTTGGCCTTCATTTGGCTCTGCAGTTGAGCCATGGAGGCAGATTGCGGATCGTCGGGATTGATGGAGGGGCTGTCATTGGATTCCCCGGTTGGGGGTTTCGCTTTCAGATCCTCGATGATTTGATCCCGCATTTTTTCCGTTTCGGCGATCTGCTCTTTCAATTTCCGCACGTCGGGATGCCGTTCCGTATAGCGAGCGCGCAAATCGGTGAGTTCGGCCCGAAGCTTCTCCAGCTCTTGATCAATGGCGGGCAACCCCATCGCTACCCCATCCGCGCTCTTGGGAGAATCCTGCAAGGAACGGTACTGGCTGAGCAGAGTCTGCAGATAAACATGTTGTTGCCTGGCGGTGTTGAGAGAATCTTCTTCCGCCTGGAGCTGAGACTGGAGGCCGCTGAGAATTTGCAAATTGGTACTCAACTGAGCGGGCAACTCACCCACGTGTTGGGCCTCGAATTCCTTGACTTTTGCCTCCTGCTCCGACAGAGCCTTACGGGCGGCATCCAGTTGGTCGGAAAGAAATTTGGTGGTATCTTCCGATTGCTGCTGCCGCACTTCCAGATTCTCGTTGATGAACAAATTCGTGATTTCACGCGTGACCTGTTGTGCGACGAGCGGACTCCACGAGGAGTAGCTGACATTGAAAGCGGTGATTTGATTGCGCGCGTCCTTGACCAGTTCGATCTCGACGTCCTTGCGCATGCGTTCAATCTTTTCGTCAGGAGTTGTTTCAACATGCTCGCGAGTGTAGAGATGGAACTCTTCGATGATATGCAGCAAATTGGTACGACTGAGGATTTGCTGGGTTATGCTGTCCAACCGTTCCTGTAGGTTATCCGTCACGTTTGGAGTTACATAATCCTTCGGCATCGTCGGTTCTTCGACGAGGATCAGGGTAGTCGATTTATACTGCGCCGGCAGAATCCAGCTTGCCCCCCAAACCGCCGCCCAAACGAGCAGCAGCGGAATCAAGAAATGCAGATACCTCCGTCGCGCGATCGCCAAATAGAGCTGCGGCTCGAATTCTAGGCTTTTTTCTTCGAAATCTTCTGTCATGCTACTGTCCCATGGGTCTGGCAAACTGATACGAAAGGGAAATCCATTCGCGGTTGACGTTCGGGAAAGCGGACACGGCGGCTATGTCGCTGTAGGTTTGGTGCAGCCGAGTGTAGCCCAGCGCAGCCTGGAAATGTTCCCCTACCTTGCGTTGCACCGAAGCGCTCGCCGTAACCGTGCGTCCACCATTGCTGAAGAGTGCCAGCAAAGGATCCAGATGCTGGTAGCTGCCCGTGACTCCGGCATTCCAGTTCCGCGAAAATACCTGCCTGAAAGAAGCGGCTGCGAGATTCGCGCGATATGCGCCAACCAAACCACCGCCGCCGGAAACCATGCGGGAATAGCTGCCCGACAAGACCGTCCGCCGTGCTTGCCAGCTAAAGCTCCCCGTCGCTGCGGGGGACCAACTTTGCGAGGACGGTGGCGGCGCGACGATGTCCCAATGTTGCGGCCCGCCAGAGAAGGACAGCGAAAGCGTCGGCTTCACATAAACCGTATAAAACGCAAATGCGGTCTGCGTTTGAACCTGGCTTTGGCCGCCTGTCGGATAGGCGAGGATCTGCTGATATTGGTAGGCCACACCCAGATAGTGCTTCTTGGCCAGGCGATAGGAGTAAAAAGCTAATCCTCCGCGCGCAGCTGAATCGTAAAGACCTTTGACCTGACCGGGATTGGAGTAATCCAGATTGCTGAAGGTTCCGTTAGCACCCACCATGGCGTCGCGACTGAACTGGTAGGTGAGTTCGACGTTCCCTGTGTTATTGAGCTGGTTGGCCAACGGGGCGATGACCGCGACCGTAGGATTTTGAGCCAACCCGGAAACGGGCGTGAACAAGTCCGGCTGATTGAAGACATTGGAAAATTTGTGCAGCGAGTCCACAATGCTCAGCGTCACGTGTGGGCTCAGGCGATAGCGGACATCGACCCCAAGATTCTGGTTTTGTTGGTTGTATGAGCTCGTACGCTGATAAAAGGTAAAGCCCG
>JASHSL010000351.1 GCA_030040855.1 Terriglobales bacterium | reverse complement strand
CTCCCTTACCATGATGGTCATGGAAAAGTCTCGCGATATCGCCGTGCTCATGTCGCTGGGGACGCGGCGATCCCAGGTGCGCCGCGTGTTCATCGCCCAAGGAGCACTGATTGGCATCCTCGGAACTGCCGTCGGCTTACTGTTGGGTTATGCGCTTTCCTGGTTGGGAGGCCGCTACCATCTTCTCTCCCTGGCTCCTGAGGTATATTCCATTGATTACGTACCGTTCGCACCGCATGTGATCGATGGAGTGCTGGTGGCCCTGCTGGCGATTGGCATCTCGTTGGTTGCCACCCTTTATCCCTCCTGGTCGGCGGCGCGGATCCTGCCCGCCGAGGCCCTACGCTACGAATGAGGTAGCAGGCACCCGCTGCTGCCGGGTTGCCCTTGGCACGCTGGTAATGGCGGAGCGTTTGAATCCCGATGACCTCGGTTATATCCACTTTTTCTAATTCTGACGTACAGTTTCTGGTACAGAATTCGCAGGGGACCGCGAGCAATCGCGCGCCGCTCGTGTTCTAATGGGTGGGGACGGCGGCCTCGAAGGTGGGGTCGGAATCCGTTGCTGCTCTTAGTGAGACGAGGAGCATAGCGGTTGCATCTAAACAGTGATGTCTTACTGCGGGTGGAAGGCCTCAAGAAGGTTTTCCGTTCGGGTACGTCCGAACTGCAGGTCTTTGAGAATTTATCGTTTCAGGTCGCACAGGGCGAAATGGTTGCGATCGTAGGTGAATCGGGAGCCGGCAAGAGTACCTTATTACACATCGTGGGGACTCTTGATGGGCCCACAGCGGGTGACGTATACTGCGCCAGCCTACGGCTCAGTTCGCTCTCCGAGGACCGCGCCGCCCAGTTTCGGAATCACGAAATCGGTTTCATGTGGCAGTTCCATTATCTGCTGCCGGAGTTCACGGCGCTGGAGAATGTGGCCATGCCCTTGCTCGTTCGGGGATTCTTCCGCCAAGCAGCCGAGAAGCAAGCGTCCGAATGGCTTCGCGCCGTTGGTCTAGCGGAGCGAGCGCAACATCGCTCCGGCGAGTTGTCGGGGGGCGAGCAGCAGCGCGTAGCTTTGGCGCGGGCGCTGATCACCCAGCCCAAACTCTTGCTCGCGGATGAGCCGACCGGGGATCTGGATAGCCATACCGCGGATGGGGTTTTTGCGCTGCTTGCCCGCTTGCATCGCGATTGTCAACTGACCTCGCTGATTGCTACCCATAACTTCGCCTTTGCACGTCGTTGCGACCGCGTTTTGCGGCTGCAGAATGGGCGGATTGCCGAAGTGGCTCCGGAGGGGTTGCCGGCATAGCACCAAGCGGGAATTGACTTTTGTCATCGAGCGTGCCGAAATGATAGATAATGTTAACTTGGGCTTGGACTCGAACCGGCTGGCAGGAGCCGAAATCCAGTGCTTTCATAGCGAAAGCGGAGCGGACTGGCGGTCGAGGTATGGCAGCGGAATTGCAACGGTTGGGGGTCTCGGACAGTGCCAACCGAGGCTACGGGGTTGACGGTGGATTGTAAGCGCAAGGGGGGTAGAGTCCTATGTTTGAGCGTTATACGGAGAAGGCAAGACGCGTCATCTTTTTCGCGCGCTATGAAGCCAGCCAGTTTGGATCGCCGTATATTGAGACGGAACATTTATTGTTGGGGCTCCTAAGGGAGGACAAGGCTCTTACCAACCGCTTCCTGCGTTCCCACGCTTCGGTGGAATCGATTCGCAAGCAGATCGAGGCACACACTACCATCCGCGAGAAAGTCTCGACTTCGGTCGACCTTCCTCTCAGCAACGAATGCAAGCGCGTGTTGGCCTATGCCGCGGAGGAGGCCGAGCGGCTCTCGCACAAGCACATCGGCACCGAACATCTTCTGCTCGGCCTGCTGCGGGAAGAAAAATGTTTCGCCGCAGAAATCTTGCACGAGCGCGGCCTGCGACTTTCGACCATTCGGGAAGAATTGGCGCGCACCAGCCAGGAGAAAACTCAGCCGCAGCGCCAGCGTGAATCTTCTCTGCTGAGCGAGTTTTCCCGCGACTTGACCCAGGCCGCCATGGATACCCAGCTCGATCCGTTGATCGGCAGGGAAAATGAACTGGAGCGAGTCGTCCAGATCCTTTGCCGGCGCACCAAAAACAACCCGGTACTGATCGGAGAGCCGGGCGTGGGCAAGACGGCGATCGTCGAGGGTCTGGCGCAGCGCATCGCCGATGGCGAAGTGCCGTCCTTCCTCGCCGATAAGAGAATCCTGGCGCTTGATCTTTCCTTGATCGTGGCCGGCACCAAATATCGCGGCCAGTTTGAAGAACGGCTCAAGACGATCATGAAGGAGCTGATGGAGTCGCAGAATTCCATCATCTTCATCGATGAGCTGCACACCTTGGTCGGCGCCGGTTCGGCCGAGGGTTCGCTCGACGCGGCCAACATCTTAAAGCCCGCGCTTTCTCGCGGGGAGATTCAGTGCATCGGGGCCACAACCCCCGGCGAGTATCGCAAATCCATCGAAAAGGATCGCTCTCTCGAACGGCGTTTCCAGGCGGTGAAGGTTCCGCCTCCGAGCGAGGCCGATGCCACCAAGATCCTGTTTGGGATCAAAGACCGCTACGAGAAGTTCCATGCGGTGACCTACACCGACGACGCCATCAACTTCGCCGTGGCGCATTCCAACCGCTATATTCCGGACCGCTTTTTGCCCGATAAGGCGATTGATTTGGTCGATGAGGCCGGGGCGCGGGTCAAGCTGCGCCAGACCTCGCTCCCCGAAGAGATCACCGAAGTGCAGAAGCGCATCAAGTTCATCGTCCACCGCATGGAGAATGCGATCGCCAACCACGAGTTCGAGAAAGCCCGCTTTTATTCCGACGAAGAACGCAAAGAGCGCGAGAACCTGCGAGCGCTCCGCGAAAAATACCACCTCGACGAGTCCTCGACCGGCGTCGTCGGTCGGGAGGACATCGAGGATGTGGTATCGCGCTGGACCGGGGTTCCGATTACCTCGATCAAGGAAGAGGAGTCGCAAAAGCTGCTGCGCATTGAAGAGGAGCTGCACAAGCGCATCATCTCCCAGGACAAAGCCATCCTGGCCTTGGCGCGTGCCATCCGCCGCTCCCGGGCCGGCTTGAAGAGCCCGAACCGGCCGATCGGCTCCTTCCTGTTTCTCGGCCCCACCGGCGTGGGCAAAACCGAAGTCGCCCGCACCTTGGCGCAGTTCATGTTCGGCACGGAAAAATCGCTCATTCGCTTCGACATGTCGGAGTTTATGGAGAAGCATTCCGTCTCCAAGTTGATTGGTTCGCCTCCCGGATACGTGGGCTATGAAGAGGGCGGCCAGCTTACTGAGCGGGTGAAACGCGCCCCCTATTCCGTGGTGCTGCTCGACGAAATCGAGAAGGCGCATCCGGATGTGTTCAACATCCTGCTGCAGGTCTTCGAAGACGGACAGCTCACCGACGGGCTGGGCAATACGGTGGACTTTAAGAATACGATCATCATCATGACCTCGAACATCGGGGCACGACACTTGCAGAAGCGCGAAGGCTTAGGCTTCCAGTCGAGCAAGGAGGAAATGGTCTCCGAGAAGGTGCACGATTTGGTGATGAACGAGGTCAAGCGCACCTTCAATCCGGAGTTTCTGAATCGCCTGGATGAAGTGATCCTGTTTAGCGCCTTGGGCGAGAGCGATCTGATCCAGATTCTCGAGCTTATGGTCACCCAGCTCAACCAGAATCTGGCGCAGAAATCGATCACGGTTACCGTCACCGACGAAGCCAAGAAATGGATCCTCAATCAAACCCTCGGTGATCGGAGCTATGGTGCCCGTCCGCTGCGCCGGGCGCTGCAGAAATACATCGAGGACCCGCTCTCCGAGGCCCTCATCCAGGGCACGATCACCACCCGGCCGGCTTTCATCGAGGTTTTCCTCGAAGACAACAAGCTCTACTACCGTCCGGTCGATTCGGAGAGAGCCGAGGGCGTGCTGCTTTACGAAAACTAGCCTGGTTGTGGCTCTTCGCTCTTCGCCGCCAGCCCTATGCTGGCGGCTTTTCCTTGAAGAGGCAATGACGCTCGTAGCATCCGCTCCTGTTTTGGAGCCGTGGACTTCGACAGACAAGCTGCTCTGCCACAAATTTCCCACCGATGTTCTAAGATAGTCTGACAGCATCGCCCTGCCGCCCGCTACGACGAGTGGACAGCCCGCAGCGCTGTGAGGAGGACCGTACGCGAATTCCCAAACATGGCTCGAGCATCGGTTCCAACCGGCGCTGGTTGCGTGGTTTCGGAATGGTCAGTGTGGTGGTCGTTCTCGTGTGCGCCGCCCGGGCTCAACAAACTCCGAATCCCCACGAGATCCCGGTAATGGATGGGGAGGCCGGCCCTTGTTCGGTGAGTTTTGTCGTCACCGACGTTAACGGGGCGCCCGTCTACAACGCCAGGATCCGCGTGCACATCGAGTACGGATTCGCCGGCGTGCGCCGGCTCGATCTCGAGGCCGCGACCAATGTCGACGGCAAGACGCAATTCAAGGGTCTCCCGAAGAAGGTGAAAGGCGGCACTCTCAATTTTCACGCTGTCCAAGGAACGCGCGAGGCGTCGGCCACCTACGACCCGGCGAAGAGCTGCGGCGGAGAAAGCCATTCCATCGTGCTCAAGGAAAAATAGGCCGCGCCGCTACGCATCGTACGAGGAGAGGGTCCGGCGACCCCAAGCCAAGGAGGCAGCAACACGATGGAAAAAGTGAACCTCAGGCAAAAATTTGCGCATATCCGCGAATACTGGAAGCCCTACATTGCGGCGGAACTCAACGGACAGCAGGTGAAGCTGGACAAGCTGAAAGGCGAGTTCGTCTTCCATCATCATGCCCAGGAAGACGAGATGTTCCTGGTGGTCCAAGGCCGCTTTCGCATGGAATTCCGCGATCGCCACGTCTGGATCGAGGAAGGGGAGTTCATTGTGGTGCCGCGTGGGGTCGAACACCGGCCCGTCGCCGACGAAGAGTGTTGGATCCTGCTGTTTGAACCCGCATCGACCCTGAACACGGGGAACGTCGTGAACGAGCGTACTTTACGGGAATTGGAGCGGGTCTAGCCGCCCCCGCACCAGGCCCGGCTGGCCAATTGCCAGGCATGGCTTAGATCGGCGTCCTGGACTCGCCGGACTCCTTCCCAGGGGGCCTAACCTCCAGCCAGGCGAGAAGCGTAAGCTACAGATGATCAAGGGGTTAGCTCTACTCCCTCGGACATCGCCTTCCGTACCCTAGGAAACCCCGGGGGAACGCGCGAGCATAGAGGGTCGGTTTTGGCCGAGTACGGCCTCCTCCCCGGAATGCCAGTTTCGTCTCGATGGAAAGCAACCCACAAGCTTCAGAAGAACCGGTCTTGAGCGTTTGGGAACGGGCTCTGCATGGCATGCTGGCCGTCTTCGTGCTGGTCAGCATCGGCTTGCTGGCGCATTACTATCCGCTCGAGGCCAC
>JASHSL010000350.1 GCA_030040855.1 Terriglobales bacterium | reverse complement strand
ATTCATGGCATGGTGCGCGCGTCTCGGATCTATCCCGACCACGTCCGGATCTGTGGGAGGCTCGGGGTGCAATTCCCCGGGCCTACCCGGCAACAGGAAACAGAGCCAAGCCAAGCCGGACTGCGGCAACGCAGGCGAAAGCCGCGTCATGAGCCACCGGAAGACTAACGCCACTGCGCCTGTTCTCGACTCCACCTGTTTCTGTGCCCAATTTGTGCCGGCGTTGTACCTGGACGTTGTGTCCATGCCTTCGCGGATTACTCCTGCTTAGTCGGCTACCGTTTACCGACTCCGAGCGGATCACGAGCAACTCTTCCCTAATCCGGTAAGGTCAGGGTTGCCAACCAACCGGGAACCGGGCGAGTTGGTAAAGACTGCGCCGTCAGTCGGGGCCAATCCTGAAGGTGGGCGGTCCGCCTATATGCCCGAACCCTGAACCCGGTACGGCGATCCGAAATGCACAAGCACGTGCCAAAGCTGCTTCAAATGCTGGATCGTCTCCGCATGACTGCCCCAATCCCGCCATGTGTCAGGATGCTCCCTCAACGACGCCTCGGCAGCTCCAATCGACGCCGCAGTCAACATTCCATCGGCTCCTATGATGCGTTTTGCGAGACGGGGCATAGCTGGCCCGCGAAAATCATCTGGCACGTCTCGATGATCGAGTTCAAACCCGCAATGCCACTGCAGAGGAAACCGGAACTTCGACGCGAGTTCGCGGAGATAGTCACCGACTGTGGTTGTGGCGAATGACGGGTCGGCGACGAGCAACTCAACGTCTTGATCCAGATCGACGGGGCCATGCACTTGTGCTTCAATTCCGGTGTCGAGCACTCGACCCGCTTTTCCAAAAGCGGGCTCGCTCCTCGACTGCGGAAGCTCGTGGAGAATGTTTAATAGCCGCTGAATCGTCAAGTTCGGAACGCCTAGCGTCGGCGCACGATACGGCGGCCACTGCGGGGTGGCCAAAGCGCCTTCTTCGATTTCAGCGAGCAGCGCATTCATCACGCAATGCATTCGAGTTATGCTGCCAAGGCGTTCCACCGCCCGAGGGTCTTCACTGCCCATGAACGTGAATGACGTGCGCGAAGATACGGTCGGCCGTAGCACAAAGTAGCACGATCCAAAACGTGGAATTGGGCCGTCAGGATAGCGAACCAGCTCCAGTGCTCCGTATTTGGGCCGTTCTGAGGCGTGGACTGCTCCCCCGTGGTAGGCGGCGCCAAAGATGACTCTCTCCCAGGAATCACGTTCGCCGCCGGAAAACGCGGTTAGGCTCCCACTCGATAGCCCGGTCTCGAATTGATTCCGGTATAGGCCTTCGTTCAGGAGAGCCTCGGCGACAGGCACCTTCCGTGGCCCGAAGCGATCCGGATGGAAGTGGATCACAACGCGCGCGTGTTCTTGCACACACCACATCGCTTGGTCGTAGGTTTCGATGGCGCAACCCGCACGCTCCAGTCTTTCGTTCACGAGTTGGCGTGCCGTAATCTCTCGATGGCTTATGGCTTCTTTGATGTGACGTAAGGCCGCACGTTGCGCAGGCGACAAGCGTGCGCGGCATGCCCGTGGGAGTTCATGGCGACTATTGCTGTGGTTTGTGATGAATTCAGTATAGCTGTGGATGGGGGAATTGCCGTTAAGCCCTCCGGTGTGGTTGACTAAGCTGTCTGGTCGCTATAAGTCGCGCAGCGTTTACTGATACTGGCCGGATCACGGGCTAACCGGCAGTAATCCGCCCTGGACGAAGGAACGAAGACTTGCCGCCTGAGAATTTGCTGATCAAGTGGCGAAGTCACGTTGGCTGCGGATTCAATGTGTCAACCATGTGTTTGCTCTTACACTTAAGTCTAACGGGGGGATTGTCAGTAGGAGCATTGCTCCAATCCGCAACGATGAGCATTCCTGCAAAGATCCCCGATAAGCATCGCGTCCTCAAAGCGCGTTTTCGGGGAGTTGAGGTGGTTTCGGCAATCTTGCGGAACCTTTCGCGGGATCTCGGCTTAGGGATCGCCCTTATGACGATAGTCCGCAGCTTTTCGAAAGTCATTTGGCGCGAATCCTAGTGTCTTTTTGACAAGCGGCGAGTCATCATTTGGCGACCTTTACATTGAAGGTCACCGTGTTGGCCCCGCCGGCGTTCTTGATGACGAACCTGTACTGCCCGTCCTTCTTCGGCGTGACCTTTACCGAACACTTCGGTCCGGGCGAGTCGTCCTTAGCGACTTCCGCGCCGGAGGAGTCGTAGACGAAAAGGTGCACGTCGGTATTCTTCAGGCCGTCCGTGGTGGCCTCGAACTCGTTCCCCGCCGTGAAAGACAGGAGGTAAGCGACCTCTCCCTTGTCCTTCATCTCGATCTTCTTGCCATTGAACGCCGCCCCCTTGCCCAGGTCGGTCGCCTTGACGTCCTGCGCGGGACACAGGGTGGCGACGGCGAACATAACTGCCACCACTGCTGTGACTAACCGAGTAATCGATTTCATTGGTGTTTCCTCCAGAGTCGGATCAGATCCGCAGTATGATGCTAGTGTCTAGTGCATTCCTTGTCACGCTGTTCCCAAGTGGCGTCGCTGCACAGGACACCACGCTTCTCAAAGATGACCGAAGCCCCGGCAAGCGGTCGCCAATCCTTCATAGCGGACTGGGATTCAAGGCCCGAGCTTAGCAGCCCCACTCAGCTTCATCTGGCTGGGCAAAATGCTCGCGGGATCCCATTGACTCGAACTCTACGTCTGCTGGAGCCGTCATCCGGTTTTTCTCCTTTTGTGGCGATTCCTTCCACGAGCCGCTCTCGCTGCCCTTTGGGCCAAATGCTCCCAGCGCACGCTGATAGTTTTGGAACAGTTTCCGCAACCCATTCCGGAGCTACCTCTTTAATCCACATACTCGATTCTCCAGTCGCGGACCTTCTTTGTGGTCTCGCTTTCACCTGTATTGGATGCGAAGGCACATAAAGTCCGAATAAGAGTTCCATAAAATGTTCGTAAATGTTAGGCAATTTGTGCGCGCGCATTGTACTCGGATGTTCATCCATGCTTTGATTACTCCAGCGTTGTCGGCAAGTGATTATCAACCGGCGTCGCTCTACCCTACGCCGTTACAGAGGACTAATCCGCAAAAACTGCCACATTCCGCACTTCCCCGAGAACCGAGTTCCTCGAAGACTTGCCGCTACCAACTCCGCTGGGCCGAAGGATCACCTTACTTTTGGATTGCCAAAATCTTGCGGTGTCCGCTTATGCGGAAGAGCAAATAGGTTATATAGGGACGATACATGCGCAGATCAGGCCGATGACCCAAGGATTGCCGAATCTCGACTCTGTCGGGAATTCGGTCCATCCACATTGTTCGCTCTTCAGGGTTCGTAGCGGGTCAGGGAGCAAGTTCCCGGCCCCCGCAGTGAAAGTAGATCGCATTAATGAAGTTCTGTTTGTCCCGGAATCCTCGAGCCGTGTATTTCACCCATTGAATCTTGGCGTTGCGGGATTCGCTGGTAGCGTTTGTAGTGTGATGGCGTAAGTAGGTGATGATGTTCTCGAACCGGCGCTTTAGCATGCCGGCAACATGCTTCATCGGTTCTAAGCGACTGCGAACCGCCCAGTTGTACCACCAAAGTACCAGTGCGTGGCTGTCATTCGTAGCGCAGGGCGATCATGGGATCGACCCGGCTAGCCCGCCGCGCTGGAACAAAACTAGCCGAAGCCGCTACGCCTGCGAGGATCATGACTACGCTCGCCATCGTTGTGATGTCGGCAGGCGCAACACCAAAAAGAAAGCTGGCCAATAGGCGTCCAACAACGATGGAAGCGATGAGGCCGGCGACCACACCGATGGCGACCGGAGTCATTGCTTGACGCAAGGTCATTTTCAGAATGTCGCCGCTGCAGGCACCAACTGCCATACGGATACCCATTTCATTGGTGCGCAAGGCGACTGAATAAGAGACGACGCCATAAATGCCGAGGCTGGCCAGGACCAGTCCCATGGTGGCAAACAGCAGAATGAGGTTCATCTGGAAGCGCCGCTGTGCCACAGATTCATCGACAACCTGATCCATGGTCTCGAACCGAGGCACTGGCAACTCGGAATCGATGCGGTGGATGACGCTGCGAATGGAAGATGACACAGATAGGGGGTCTACGGCCGTCTTGACGGCCAGCGAGGGACCGCCGAAAGTGCGCCGTTGCCAGTACGGCAGGTAAACCGTCATCGACGGCGGGCGCTCGAGGCTCACCGTCCGCACATCGCCGACCACCCCTGAGACCTCAATGAACGGGCCATCCGGATCGCCAACCTTGAAACGCTTTCCGAGCGGATCCTGTCCAGGCCACAGGCGTTCGGCTGTTAGGGCAGACACGATGGCGAGTCTGCGCTCGCCATCCGAGTAAGCGAAGATGCGGCCCTCGCGCAGGGGAATTTCCATCGTCTGGAAGTACTCGGGATTCACGCCTCGGATGTCTACGATGGGTCGTTCCGTGAGAGGAACGGTTGTGCCCTCAAGACTCAACAGGTTGTTTCCGCCCTCACCGCTTAACGGAAGCATGTTGGAAATGCCGGCTGAAACCACGCCGGGAAGCGACTGTACCGAATCGACTAGCGATTGCATGAAGCGCACGCGTTCTGGCTGATCAGGGTAGCGCGTGTCGGGCAGACTGAGATTCACAGTCACGACCCGTTCCGCGGTAAACCCTTTGTCAACCTCGAACAGGTTCACAAAACTGCGCAGAAGCAGGCCGCCGGCGACCAGACAGAGCGTGCAAAGACCAACTTCCACAGCGATGAGGAAGGCGCGCAGCCTGCCTGCGGCGCGTCCCTCGGTGCTGCGAGTTCCCGATTTCACGACCGCTATCGGTCTGGTGCGGGCAAAGCGCCAGGCAGGAAGGAATCCGCTGAGGAGACCGGAGAGACAAGAAACTGCGGTCGTGAAGAGCAGAACTCGGGTGTTGATCCGGATCTCGTCCAAGCGCGGCAAATCAATTGGAGCATGGGCCACTATCAGACGCAGGCTGACGTAGGCGACCAACACTCCCAGACCGCCGCCGACGCCAGCGAGCAGTAGGCTTTCCGCCAGCATCTGCTGCAGGAGGCGACGGAAACTCGCACCCAGGGCGGTGCGGATGGCGAACTCCTGTTTCCTCGATGTGGTTCGGCCGAGCAGCAGCTTCGCAATGTTGACGCAGCCGATGAGCAGGACGGCGCCGGCAGCGCAGAGCAGCAGTTGCAGGCCACGACGCGAGCGACCGGTGATCTGTTCCTGAAGCGGAACGATGGCTGTGTACAGTTCAATCTTCTCGGGAGCCTGATTGGCGATAACCGCTTGTGCAGCATTCAACTCCGAAAGTGCCTGGCTGAGTGAAACGCCGGAGCGCAGGCGTGCGATACAGGCGAAGTTGAAATCGCCCAACGGTTCCAATTCGTCGGGCTTTGCGGCAAAAGGCTTCCAAAGATCGGGCTGCTCCTCCGCAACAGTCATCGCATAGAGAAGGTTCAACTTGGGAAAATGAAAGAGCGGGGAAAGCACGCCAACAATCTCATAAGGATGGCCATCGAGAAGAATCTTGCGGCCCAGAACATTTGGATCGCTGGCAAATCGACGTTTCCAGAACGCATTGCTCAGTACAACGACATCGTCGCGTCCAGGCTGGTCCTCTTCTTCGAGGAAGGTGCGCCCAAGTTGCGTCCGCGCGCCGAGCATGGGGAAAAGGTCAGGAGATACGCGGGCCGCCGCCAGTCGCTCGGGTTCTCCGGCTCCGGTCAGATTCATCCGGATTCCCCCGATCATCGCGAGACTCGCGAAGGCGCGCACCCGCTTGCGCCATTCGCGGAAGTGCATTGCATTCACTGGAATGCGCGGTGCGAGATGGCTGAATCTGGGCATGACCTCGTGAATTGCGACGAGGCGGTTTTCGTCACCGTAGCCCAAGGGACGGATCAGGACTCCATCGACAACGCTGAAGATAGCTGTGTTGGTGCCGATGCCGAAAGCAAGGGTGGCTATCGCGACGGCACTAAATCCAGGGTTACGGCGCATTGCGCGCAAAGCGCGGCGGAGGTCACTGGCAAGGCTCATGGACGCCTCCCTAGGCTTCTCAGCTTAAGTACGCTTTATTCGGGGGCGGTGTTCCGGGAAAAAACGACCCTCGTCTGGGATTCCCCCAATGCGCTCGTCAGCGATGTCAGAATCGGGGTCCGGCCAATCGGAGGTGATC
>JASHSL010000349.1 GCA_030040855.1 Terriglobales bacterium | reverse complement strand
ACCCCAGCCGCAGACCCGCTGGGAGTTCCGGCATTAGCGGAAGCAGCTTTCGCGCTCCCGGATTGGTCGTCCACTTCGGGAAGAACCGATACATCGTCATCCTCGTTGTCGGCGAGCAGAGGGGCAACTTCGCGGAGCCTGTCCACTGCCACTTGCAGCATCTCAATTTGTTTTCCCAGTTGGGCGTACTTTGCCTGCTTACGCCGCAGTACGTCGTGAATGTCTTTCATCTTAACCCCCTGCGCCGAATCTACGGGCACCCCCTTGGAATGGTCAATGGCTTATACGATTCGAGCGATTACGGCGGTAACGTTGGCCAGCGCGTCGTAAACTTTTCCGTCGCCGGTCGCAGTGCTTCTCCTCTAGGAGGGATCGTCGACACGTCTCGCCGGTGGTTGCGGTTCGACCATTTCGCAGGGGTTCTGCGAACGGATGCCTATAGGGGCCAACCGCAACCAGCAACTTGTCATTCCACTCTTCCGCCATCGCGAGTGCGCGGAGGGTTCTATAAAGTTCGCCATTCGTTCCGCCATGCGGCTGGCAGCCTCCTGTGAGCACCAAGGGATGGTTGGCGAAGTTCGAATCGGCCCTAGAGTGACAATCGTCATGGGCCAGTCACAGTTCGTGGTTCTGTCAGCCTACGGAATGGCGACTGTCCGCGGACAAAGCCAGGATCCGGGCAATACCTGTGAACTCCAACCTAACGAGACGAAAGCGGAAGTCCTAGTTCGGAAAACGAGTGAAGATTGCAGCAACAAACTCGCAAGCGTTGATCCCCAGCGGGGCCGCTAGCCGAGAGAAGGCGGTCCATCATGGCGCAATTAATTCCAACCATCGCAAGAGAGTGCGGGACCTTTAGCCGAGAGCTTTTGTTCCGTCGGAACGTTCACCAGCTATTGGCAATCGGGGGGCATCGCCATGATGGCTGTGTACGAGTCACAGGGTGGCTTCTTCTTGGCAGGCTCGAGCGATGGCGGGCGATGGTAGCGCAAAATCCACAGTCCCTGATTGTTGGTCAGATAAATCAGGCCGTGCCCGCCATCTGGGAGCAGGCTGGTGACTCCGGTGAACTCCTCCAGAGTTTTGGGATTGCGAGGATCGCTCATATCCAGGATGCGCACGGTTTCCGTCGGGTGATTGCTGCTGGTAAGCGTTGTGGGCTTTTTTTCCGGCGCCGCGACAATGGCCACGTCTGGGCTGACCATTTCCAGATTGCCGGCCGTAGCCTGGTTCGATTCAGCGGTTCGTCTCAGCAAAGTTGGTTTGTCGGCCTTGGTAACATCCACGATCATGAAACCCTGTTTCAAAGCTTGCTGCACGTACAGATAGGTCTTGCCGTTATCCTTCTGCAGTAGCATCTGACTTCCGGTCGCCTGGGGAAGCACCAAGTGGGCAATCAGCGTAGCGGGCACCTCGGTAGGTCTAGCAGACGAATCCTTGGCCCGGGCAACAGGCGCTTCTGTGATCATTGCCAAACCCGCGAAAATTAGAGATGGCACGATGGTTCTGCGAAAGTTTTGCATGATCGCCCTCCAATAAAAGACGCCTTCTCTTGAGCGAACTATACCACGGTATTTTGTCCGCGGTCCTAGCGTTTGTGAACTTCCACTCGATCGAAGGCCCGAGCTCTCGATTTTGGTCTCATTGCTGCGCAAACACCCCAATACATCCGTTGGCGCTTTGGGTTCCACAGATCCCGCCGGACTGCATGGGCACGAAGACGTGGTTGTTGGTACTATCGACTGCGACGCTGTGCGAATTGGTGTTTGTGGGCACGTTCACCAACCAGGTGTTCGTCCCCGCATCGATCACGCCCAGCACCGGCCCGTTCGGCATATCTCGGGAAGCTGTGTAATACCTGTTGTCGCCGGGGTTGTACCAGATCTCATCGACCCCCCCTACGTTGGTGATCTCCGTGATAATTTGCCCGGTCGTGCCGTTCATGATGTATTCGTTCGGGGGGAAGGCTTCGCCGTCGTGGTCAGCACAGCCTACAAGGAAGTTATCGCCCGGCCCTTGGACCATGCTCGTGCCCATGCAATTCGGAGTTAAGAAGCTGTTGACGACCACGGGCCCATTCGGGTTCCCCAGCCGGGGATCAATCTCGTCGACGCTTCCGATATTGGTGATGGCGATGGAATTGGGATTGGTCACCAGGAGGTGGCCGGTATAGGGATTCCAAGCCATAGCACCCAGGCCGGCGGGCGCTATGGCACCGGTGCAGGTGCTGCTGGGCGTAGTTTGATTGCAAAAAGCTCCCGTAGTCGCGTCCACAATCGGCCCGTGATGGCATGGGATGGTGTAAGGTAGGCCGTTAGGAAGGACACCGATCCCAGGGACGAGGGAGGCTGCCGAGCCGGAAACGCCGCCAAAGGTCGAGGGGTTGGAAGGATCCGGACAGGGGAACGTGGCTCCAACGTTATCGACCGGAGTGTTGGGGTTGAGTCCGAGCCCACTCGAGGCCGAGCCTCCGGCGCCATCGTAATAAATCTGCCCGAGAATGCAGCTCGGCGGATTGAAAGAAGCACCGGCTTGCGGTATCACCCAAGTGGTAGACAATCCCTGGGACGGGTAGGTGGGGAAGTTTGTCGGTTCCCCCGAGATCTGGGCAGGCGCCGCATAGGGGCCATAAGGAAGTGTGGCATCAAGGGGTAAGCAGTGCTGCTGTTGCAGCGTTCCTGTCTTGTTCACGATATGCGACACGTCCACGATCGTGTAAAACGGCAGCCCCGGATCGCCGTTGAGCACGGCAAGAAGCTGATGGACCGGGTCGTAGGCCAACTCGTCCGACCGGTCGTCTCCGCAATCGGCTGCGGAACCGGCCTCACCGTTCCAGGAGGCGACGCAGGGGGCTATGCCGAGCGGCCCGTCATAGTCGGCAGCGACCCCGGTGGGGATGGTGGCCAGCACGGTCGGCGGCGTGGGCGGACTCGTGGTCAGGTTCATCGTTGTCAGATCCCAAACGACCACGTGGGCGCTGCCGTTGCCGGTAAACAAAATGTTGCCGTCCGGAGTGACGACCTCGCCGTCCGGACCGGACATCGGATTCACGCCATTGGCGCGAGCGGCGCAACATTGCGCGCCCGGAAACCCGCCAAAGAGTCCGTTGGCGCCAAACCCCGAGACCAGGTGAAACGGCGCATTCCGGCATCCGTAGCGAGTGAAATTGCCAAACACGGAAATGATGGGCGGAATGCTCGGATCGCACGGGCTGGCTTGATCGCCGGCTGCGGTTACCGCATTGACCCCCTGCAGGGCGTTAACCGCGATGTTGGTGACCGTGTTGATGACATCGACGGCCAAGCCAATGCGATCGGATACGTAGTCCAGGTGATGGATTGAATCCACCCAGCTGATGTCGAAAGAATTGAACGGGCCGCCGGGTTCGCCAGTCGGGTTGTGCTCGGGCACGGGGATGTTAACGATATCTGCGTAGGCACCGTAAGTGGTTGTGCCGCACGTCGGACAACCAGCCACGCTTCCGCAGCCGCTTGCCATCACAAACAAAGTGGTGAGAAGGATGGTAA
>JASHSL010000348.1 GCA_030040855.1 Terriglobales bacterium | reverse complement strand
GGGTAAGGGGCCGCACTTTTTGGGAGCTTTGGCTCTTGCCGTTAAGGAAAATTTCTACTGAATCAAGGTTGGAATGCACCCAGACGGAGATGGTTTCACCCTTGCGCTCCTCCCAGTTCCAGTGCGGAAACACATGAAGTACGGGCTCCGATCGCCACCACGCTTTGTAGTAATAAAAGTCGTCCTTTGGAAACCCGCACATGTCCACGATGCCGAACTGCGAGTTGATCGACGGCCAGCTGTAGGGGGTGGGCTCGCCACGGTAGTCGAAGCCTGTCCAGGCGAAACCTCCCGCCAGCCACTCACGCGTGGCGTAGAATTTCCACCAACCTTCCGCCGTTTCAGCCCACGCTGGGTAATTCAAATCGTAGGCGCTCACCCAATTGCGTAACTTGTCGGTCGAATAGATGCCGCGTGTGGCCACCGTGCTGGCAGTTTCCGAACCAATGCAGGCTTTTGTCGGATGTGCCTTGTGCCAGCCATCGGGCGCATCCAGATTGTAGTTGAAACCCATCACATCCAAGGCGTCGGCAAAGTGTGATGCAAAACTTCCGTTGACTGCCGCCGTGCAAGGACGCGTGGGATCGAGTTCGTGCGTGCGCGCCAACATCTCTGCGAGGACACGCTCGCCCTGCGGAGTACTCTGCAGGGTAAACTCTTCATTGCCCATCGACCAGAGAATAATCGCCGGCGAATTGCGGTATCGCTTGATCATGACTTCGAGCTGGGCCATCCCTTCCACCGAAGAGCTCATCGAGCGGGTTTCACACATCATCAGCATGCCTAGCCGGTTGCAGGCTTCGACCCATTCCGGCGTAGGCATGTTATGCGAGGTCCGAACGGCATTGCAGCCCATGTCTTTCAAAACCGCGACCCGATAATATTGCAAACGGTCGGGAAGTGCCGCGCCAACCCCGGCGTGGTCCTGATGGTTGCAGGTGCCTTGGATCTTGAGCGGTTTGCCGTTCAGGAAAAATCCCTTGTCCGCATCAAAGCTGGCTGTGCGCACGCCAAAGCTGACCTGCTCGCCATCTCGCGACTTTCCTTCGGACTCGACCATGACCAACGCCGAGTAGAGATACGGAGTATCGGGCGACCACAGTGCTGGATCGCGAAGGGTTGCGCTCACGGTAAAGGAAGCGGAGCCGTCGGAAGCGATCGACTGAGCCGGCGTGTCGGCAGTTGCCACACTTTTTCCGGCAGCATCGAGAATCTGCCAGCGTACCCGGCAATTCTCGGCGTTCCGGCTTTCGTTCTCGACCACCGTTCCCAGGCTCAACCTGGCCGCTCTACCTTTCACCTCGGGACGGATGTAGCTGTCCCAGTGCCCAAGGTGCAGCGCGTCGGTTTTGGTCAGCCACACGTGCCGGTAAATACCCGCGCCTTCGTAAAACCATCCATCGCCAAAGCTGGCGTCCAAACGCACGACCAGGTAGTTCTTGCCACCGTAGTTCAAAAAATCCGTCAGATCGAAGCGGAACGGCGCATAGCCGTTGTCATTGCGGCCAAGGAAACTACCGTTCAGGAATACGAGTGCGCTGCGAAAAGCACCGTCGAAGTCCACGGCGATGCACCGGCCTTGGTCTTCCTTAGGAATGTCGAAGACACGCCGATACCAGCCGATGCTGGTCTCCGGGTAACGGCGGCCCAGCGGTTTGTAGCCGTGCGATTCCAGATCTGGGTCGTGAACAAACGGCAGCTCGACCGCCCAGTCGTGCGGCAGGTTTAGCGCGCGCCACTTTGAGTCGTCGAACTTATCGTTGGAAAAATCGAAGTCGCCAGTCTTGGAAAAATCCCCTTGATCATTGCCCAAGCCCAGATCCCGGGCGGGGTCTGTGCCGTGACCGAACTGGAACTTCCAGTCAAAGTCAAAGAGCAAACGCTCGCGCGGAGCCAGCGTCCCTGACGATTGGACAGATTCGGGGGAGCGCGCAAGCAGCGGCTGTGCAAAGTTTACCCGGACGCCGAGCCAACTCGAAACTGACAGTGCGAAGCCGGAGCGCAGCAGATCACGACGGCTAAGTGAAGACATTTGTCCTCCAGAAAACTAAAGGTTGGACCAAGCAAATTCGGGCAGCGCGGGGCATGTGCTCTCCCAAAATCGGGTAAGCCCCACAAGACGGCAAGCGCTGGCTGCACCGGTCTTGTGCCCCGACTTCTCCCGAGCTAGGTAGTGATCACGGATAACCTGTCAGTCCATAAAATGGCCGGAGCGCGCGAGCGGATCGAAGACCGGAAGCGCGGCTTATCGATCTGCCACCCTACTCGCCCGACTTCAACCCAATGGAACACGCATGGTCGAAAGTCAAACAAATCCTGCGCTCACTGAAGGCACGCACCGCCCAGGCGCTCGAAAGCCGTCGCGGAAACTCTCACTGCGATTACTCCTGAGAAGGCAATGGCCTGGTTTTCTCAGTGTCGCTATAGTCTACGCCAACTATGAAAACTCTTTAAATGATCGAGATCGATGGTGCTTTGCTGCACTCGTCACACATTTCCTCCCGCGCTTGATTGGGGGAATTAACCATGGCCCTGGAACTCGAAACCTACAAAGCTTAAGATTTCTGAGCTTGGGGTGAAACAGGAAAAGTGCGGGCTAATCTGTGGCGATCAAGTTGTGGACGCATCTGAAACCCTGGAGTTCAGACTGCCGTCAATGTCAGTTTGGGCGTTATGCAGACAGCTACGAGCCACGCTGACTTTCCATCCGAGTGTGGTATACACTCTTTCGGTTGTTCAGGAGAATCCTTATGCCACGTTGGTTCTTCTGGAATGGCTCTGTCGCGACGGCTTTCGCAAGTCTTTGCATCGTGTTAAGTGCCAACATCTATGGCCAGAATTCGGCGGGCCCACAACCTGTGCCGCTGCCGCCGGCGGTTCCCGCACCGGTCGATGCGCCGTATGCAGGCACGATTGCGCTCAGCGTCGATCTTACGAATGTCAATGATCGAGTCCTGAGTGTGCATGAGACGATTCCCGTAAAGTCAGGCGAGATCACGCTGCTCTATCCGCAGTGGCTCCCGGGGACGCATTCACCCTCGAATCCGGTAGGGAACCTGGCCGCGCTGGTGGTCAAGGCTAATGGCAAAGGTGTTCCTTGGGTGCGCGATCGCGTGAACATGTGGGCATTTCACGTCGATGTGCCGAAGGGCGCAAACACCTTGGAGGTTACTTTTCAATACCTGGCCCCGGTGAAACCACAGCAGGGACGTATCTCGACCAAAATCGCCGATCTCACCTGGAACAGCGTACTTCTTTATCCGGCGGGATATTTCGCGCGGCGGATTCAATTTGCTCCCGAGTTGCGCTTGCCCGAGGGCTGGAAATTCGCCGCCTCGCTGGAGGCGAAATCACAAAACGGGAACCTGCTTCAATTTAAGGAAACCTCGCTGAATACCTTGATCGATTCGCCGCTCTATGCGGGCATCAACTATAAGCGCGTGGATTTATCGACGGGACCCGACAATCCGGTCTACCTCGATGTTTTCGCGGATCAGCCCGAGCAACTGGAAATCACGCCCGAAGAACTGCAGTATCACAAGAACCTGGTGATGCAAGCGCAGAAGCTCTTCAACTCCCGTCACTACGATCGCTATGACTTCCTGCTTTCGCTGAGCGACACAGTCGGCGGCAAGGGGCTGGAGCACCATCAATCGAGTGAGGACGGTACGCGCGCCAATTACTTCACCGACTGGGAGGCGGGTGTTGCCGGTCGCGCTTTATTGCCCCACGAATACACCCATTCCTGGAACGGTAAGTTTCGCCGCCCCGCTGACCTGTGGACGGCCAACTTCAACGTGCCCATGCAAAATGATCTTTTGTGGGTCTATGAAGGCTTAACGAACTATTACGGGAATGTCCTGACGGCACGTTCCGGTATGCGGACACCCGAGCAAGCGCGCGACGTAATCGCTCAGATCGCTGCGAGTTTCGAGATTAGCCCGGGACGCACCTGGCGTTCTTTAGAGGACACTACCAATCAGCCCATCCTGTCGTCTCACGGCAGCACGCCGGAGAATTGGCCCAGCTGGCAGCGTTCGTACGACTACTACCCAGAATCGGACCTCATCTGGCTCGATGCCGATACGAAGATCCGTGAGCTGAGCAATTCACAGAAGTCCCTTGATGATTTTGCCAAACTCTTTTTCGGGATCGACAACGGAAGCTATGTTACCGCGACCTATACATTCGAAGATCTCGTCAAGGCCTTGAATACGGTGCAGTCTTACGATTGGACCGAATTCTTCCGAACGCGCGTTTACCAGGTCAACCCGCAGGTTCCTGAGGACGGCATTACACGCGGCGGCTATCGATTGGTTTACAACGACACCGAACCGGAGTGGATGAAGCACATGGACAGGTCCCGGGGCACGAGCTTTGCTACCTCGCTTGGGTTTACCGTCAAGGGCGAAGGCGGTCCTGACGACGGCGACGACAGGGATAGCGTGGGCAGCATTACGGAGGTGTGGTGGGACAGTCCGGCGTTCAAGGCAGGCATGACTCCAGAGATGGAACTGCAAGCGGTGAATGATCGGGCTTTCAGCATTTCCAGCCTGCGCCAAGCCATCCTGGCCGCCGAGAAGACGAACGCCCCGATCAAGCTTCTCCTGAAGCGGCACAAAGAGTTCATTACCTTGACTGTGGATTACCACGCCGGGCTGCGCTACCCCCACCTCGATCGCGTGGAGGCAACGCCCGACCGCCTGGATGCGATCCTCGCGGCAGTGCAATAGAACAGGAGATGGATATTTTCGCGACTTTACGCAGGTTTGACCGTGAGTGGCCGTGGCTTGACTGGCCAAGGCTCTTTCGAACCAACAGCTTAGCGGACGATTTTAGCTCTCTCCAAGAGAAAGTCGTCTTGGCATTTCTTCGCCGCGGAGAGGAGCTGGCTGTACTCAGGCGTGCTTCGTATCGCCACCAACAAGGTATCCTTCTGCAGCGCTTCGTAGGAGCAATAGTGCCCCTCGATGGCGGACTTGAGCAGCCGTAGCGCCATATCTTTTTCCCCGCAAAAGGCCAAATCGCCGGCATCGAGATATCGGTTTTCAGGATCGGGATTGTTCTCGAGTGACGGCTCCACTTCGCGGGCCAAGCGATCTGACTCGGCCGAGGGGGATGGCTGGGACGCAGGACGCTCCAAACAAGCTTGGTAGAAGCGACTATAGCCATCGTCGGACGGCAGCTTCGCAGCGGCTTCACGCGCCTCGGCTAGTTTGCCCTCGCGGACAAGAAATCGGATCACGTTGTGATTGAACCAAGAAGACCCAGCATCCAGGTGAACGAAATCCATGGCCAGGTCAGGTTTGCCCAGTTCGGCAAACACGAACGAGCAGGAACGCAGGCCAAAATTTCCGGGATCGAGCGAGATCGCCGTCTCACACTCTCGCGCCGATTCGTCGAGTAAACCCGCATAGCGCAATACATAACCCATGGCGAAGTGCGCAAACGAGCTCTCGGGCTGGCGTTTCACGAGATCATTCGCAACTTGGTAAGCCTGTATAAAGTTACCGCGTTCGACGCTGTTGGCAGCGATCTGCACCGACGCTTCGACGAGGTTCGGATCGAGCTCGCGGGCCCGCTCCAACGCGGCATTCGACTTCTGAAAACTTGCCTCGCCACCATCGGAATACTGAGAATCCCAATAATAATGAAGACCGAGCGCGGCCCAGGCGGGAGCATAAGTGCTATCCAAAGCGACCGCACGCTCCAACATAGCGATCGCCTCTTTGTTGGGAGCCGGGTCACGAGAGATCGCTAGACTCCGGAGGTACAAGCCGTAGGCCTCTTCATTTTTGGGTCGAGTGGCGCCGGCAGAAGCCGAGCCCGCGCCGAGTGCCGGCACCAGCCCCTGCCTCACTTTCGCCGTGATCTGCTCCCGCATGGCGATCATGTCGGGAGCCGCGACGTTCAGCGTGTCTCGCCAAAGTGTCCGGTTATTCTCGACATCAACCGCCTCCAAGGTAACTTCGAGCTGGTTGCCTTCTTTCATGTAGTGCCCGGCAACGATGTCGGCGACATGCATCTCGTGTCCGGCCTGCTGCAAATCCAGCCCGGGCGCGGTGTATTTACTCGTCGTGGCGAACGGGCGAATGGACAAGGTTTGTACGTAACTAAGATCGGTCGCGATTTCATCGGGCAATGCCAAGCGTAGAAAGTCAACATCTTTATCTGATCCAAGGTTCTGAAATGGAAGCACGGCAACCGCGGTCGGGCCGGGGGAAGTGGCGGCGGGGCTGCCGTGGTCCTTCGCTTTCCAATAAGAAATCCCCAGCGCCGCCAGCAATCCGACAATTCCCATGATCATGCCGTAGGGAAGTCTGCGTCCGGAAGCGGCGACCATTGTTCCCGAGCTCGAACGATCGGAACTCGCTGACCCAGAGAGGGCTCCGGATTGTTCACCTGCGCTCGCAACCGGCACGGCCATCCGGCTGGTTTCCGTATCCCGTCTCAGCCGTTGCAGATCGCTGCGCATCTCCGAGGCGTGCTGATAACGCAGGTTGCGATCTTTCTCTAGCGCTTTATTGATGATGTCTTCTAGTTTCGGCGGCACGTCAGGATTCAGCCGCACCGCCGGGACGGGCGCGCGATTCATGATGGCTTCGCAGATCACGGCCGAGGTTTCTCCGCGGAAGGGCAAGTCCCCGGTCGCCATCTCATAGAGCACCGCACCAAAGGAAAACAGATCCGTGCGTGCGTCCAATTCTCGCGCCCTCACCTGTTCGGGAGACATATAAGCGACCGTGCCGACCATCGTGCCGGGGCTGGTAAGGTGAGCATCGTCCAGCGTCCGCGTGGTTCCCTGGGTTGCCGCGAAGGATTGGCTGGAGGAACTGCGCGCCAGACCCACCTTCGCCAGTCCGAAGTCGAGAATCTTGGCGTGACCGCGTTTGGTCACAAAAATATTGGCCGGCTTGATATCCCGGTGCACGATCCCTTCCGCATGGGCGGCATCGAGGGCATCCGCAATCTCAATGGCGAGGCCCAGCAGAGTCTCGTTGTCCAGGGCACGGCCCGTGATCCTGTGCTTGAGCGTCATGCCATCCAAATATTCCATGGCGATGAAGTGCATGCCGTGGTGCTCGCCGATCTCATAAATCGTGCAAATATTAGGATGATTGAGGGCGGAGGCAGCACGGGCTTCGCGCCGGAAGCGTTCCAGTGCCTGCGCGTCCCCTGCTACGTCGTCGGGCAGGAATTTCAGGGCGACAAAGCGGCCGAGCGAGGTGTCTTCGGCCTTGTAAACCACACCCATTCCCCCGCCGCCGAGCTTCTCAACGATGCGGTAATGCGAGATCGTCTGCCCAATCATGGAGTTGAAAGCTTAGGATCAATGCGGGCTGAAGGCGCAGAGTCCTCCTTCAATCCCGTCACCGCGTTTGCCTCGGACAAGACACGGATGTAGAAGTATGCATAGGCTGTCCCGTTGCGTGACCCGCACCGAGCAGCGTCGCTGCAGCGGTCAGTGCCATCCGTGCGCGCCATTATAGCGCACCGAGCAGGCATACCCGGCTCGGGGTGAACTGTCGCCTGAACATTCTGCGCCGCTTGACGAATCGCGATCACCCTTTGTCCATCCGAGGGAGCAGACTACTTCTCTTCCTGCTGATCGATTCAGGGTCGGGGAGTGCAAAGGGATGAAGCCGGTACACCTGGCGAGGATTTCTGAACGCACGAAGCCGAGTGATTTCTGGCTTCATCGGCTAGCGGTGCTTTCTAACGCCAACTCGGCGAGCGCGTGCAGGTCTGGAACCTGCAGGTCGGGCAGGCCCAAGGCAGGCCGTGTAGCACCAAATCCCCGCCGATACACCAGAACCGTCGCCAGTCCCAGCGATTTCGCAGGAAGCACGTCGTGATAAACGCTCTGCCCCGCATGCAGCACGCGCTCTGCTGAAATTCCAAACCTCTGCAGCGCCAGTTGGAAGGGGGCCAACGATGGCTTGTAGGCTTTGGCTTGCTCCGCCGTGATCACCTGGTCAAATCTGATCTTCAAGTGGCGCGCGGCGGCGGCGAACAGATCGTCATCGACATTCGAGATAATGCCCAGCTTGAACCGTGTCTTCAACTTTTCGAGCGCAGCCACGGTGTCGGGAAACGGCTGCCACTCTCTCATCGATTTCGCCAACGATTCCGCTTCCCTAAGCGCCACGGTGAAACCCAGGCGCTTGCCGAATCCGTGCACTACTTCGGCCAGCACTTCACGATAGCGGCGGTACGGTGTCTGCGCTTCCGGCTCCAGTTCGCCATAAACCTTGAGGATTTGCGAGTCGCTGAGATTCTGCCCATGACGTCGCAGCACGGGCCGCAGTGCGCCCAGCAGTCCGCTTTCCCAGTCAATCAGCGTGCCGTAACAATCGAAAGTAATCGCCTCGAATTGATCGAAGGAAAGGGATTCGGCAACTCCCTTCTCGGAGGTACTATGGGCGCGCGATTGCCTGTCCGGCTTTTCCTCACGAGCTATGACCGCTCCCCGGCTTTGCCGGTCAGCCGAGTTTCGCGCCATTGGGAACTCTCCTTTCCGGATGCACCAAAACCACCTCTCCTGTGGGCAGATAGAACCCGGTCGTGAGCACCTCGGAGTGGAAATTTGCGATACGCTTCGGCGGGAAATTCACCACACCAACGATTTGCTTTCCGAGCAAGTCTTCCCTGCGGTACAGGTGCTTGATCTGCGCACTGGAACGCTTGACGCCCAGCTCGCCAAAGTCAATCTTGAGCTTGTAAGCCGGCTGGCGAGCTTCGGGGAAATCCTCCACTTCAACGATGGTTCCGGCGCGCAGCTCTACTTTCTCAAAATCCTTCCAAGTAATCGGCTCCACAGAGTCTCCTTCGAAACCGCCCTCCATCGGCCCAGGCACGACTTCGATCGTGTGCCCGTCTCGATCAGGAATAATCCTACCGAAATCGTCAGGGCTGATGTCGAGCCGCGATGACGGCGACAGCCGTAAAGCCAGGACTCTTGCGCAGCCTGCGCGGAGGGCGCAAGTGAACTGCCCCTAAGTTCACTCATATCGCAACGCCGCCATCGGATCGACCTTAGCCGCACGCCTGGCGGGGACAAAGGCGGCCAAGCAACCGACTGCAGCCAACACCGCTGCGGCGGATGCGATCACCTCGGGATCCGCGTATCGGACCTGAAACAACAGACTGGAAATGACGCGCAGACCAAGCAGTGAAACCGCCGCGCCCACTGCCAGTCCCAGCAGGACAGTTTTCAGCGCTGCGCTGACAACCATCCACTGCACTTGAGCCACGCGAGCACCCAAAGCCATTCGGATTCCGATCTCATGTGTTCGCTGGCTGACGGCAAACGAAATTACTCCGTAAATTCCCACGGCCGCGAGCAACAACCCCAAGACGGAGAACAGCTCGAGTAGCACAACCGAGAAATGACGATCCGACACGGCATCGTTCAGCACCTCGTCCATGGTGCTGATTGCGGACACAGAGACGCTAGGATCGATCTCCTGCAGCTTGCGTTTGACCGGATTAGCCAGAGTTAAAGGAAGCACATCGGTGCGGCAAAGGAGATTCAGGTTGGAAATGAGCAGTGGCTGCAGCTCCGCACGGCTCGATCCACCGTAAGGAGCGAACCAAACCGGCTGCGAGTAAGGAATGAACACTTGCTCGTGGGCCCTGGCCGCGAGCCCATCGTTTTTCATGTCGGTCACCATACCGACAACCGTACGCGTGCCTGGGGTCACCAGAGGGAAATGTATGTGTTTTCCGATTGGGTTCTGCTCGCGCCAGTGGCGGTGGGCAAAGGTCTCATTCACAATGACTACTGGCTCGGCGTATTGGTTATCTGATTCGGCAAACGGTCGGCCGGCGAGCAACGGCACCTCTAGGTTGGAAAAGAATCCCGGAGTGACGATCGCCGAATAGGTCACCGGCCATTGGCCAGGCAGGGGCTGAGGTTCCCCTTCCGCCCAGTACCACGTCCCCCAGTCGTCGCCCTCCGTGGGCAGGGCTCGGGCCATGGAGGCTGATCGCACACCAGGGATAGTCAGCACTTCCTCCAGCGCGCGCTGCTCGAAATGGATCTTGTCCGCCTCGGTGCGGTAGTTGCCATGGGGGAGGGAGATATTGAGGGAGAGCAATTGATGTGGATCGAAACCAGGATCAACACCTCGCAGTCGCGCGAAACTTTTGATCAATAAGCCGGCTGTAATCAGCAACACCACCGAAATTGCAACCTCGGCCAGCATAAGAGCATTGCGCATGTGGGCGCGAGCGGTTCCCGCGGTAAAGGTACGGCCTTCCCGCAATTCGAGGGCGCTGTGGCCGAGAGCGATGCGGAAAGCGGGCAAAAGGCCAAATGCAAGCCCGGCCAAGGCCGAAATGGCAACCGTGAACCACAAAACCGTGTGATCCATGGCTAGTCCGCCGCGCGGCAGGCGGTCTCCGCCCAGTTCGAGCAGCAAACCAAAGGCCGCCTTGGCCAATGCCAGCCCTGCTGCTCCGCCCAGGAACGCCAGAAGAACACTTTCGGTGAGCAGTTGCCGGACGATGCGTGCGACGGGCGCTCCCAGCGCGGTGCGGATTGCGATTTCACGCTGCCGAACCGAGGCTCGTGCCAGCAAGAGATTGGCAACGTTGACACAGCAAATCAGGAGCACAAATCCAACTGCGGCCAGTAACAGCAACAGCGCCGGACGGACGTTGCCGACCAAACGCTGATTCAGCGGAAGGACCCGCATGGAGATTCGAGCGTTGGACTGGGGATACTGTTTACGCAGCTGACTTGCAATTGCGTTCAATTCGGCTTGTGCCACGGCACTGCTCACGCCTGGTTTCAACCGACCGACCGCAAACACCGCCCAGTGGTCGTCGCGGTCTCGCCATCGCCAAGCGCCCATGGGCAACCACACCGTTCCTCCGCGAAACCACCAGAAATCCCGTGGCAAGACTCCGGCCACGCTGAACACCTTGCCGTCGATCGTCAGGCTGCGACCGAGAACGCTTGGATCGCCCCCCAATCGAGTTTGCCAAAAGGAATAAGAGATCAGCGCTGTGTGCCCAGCACCGGCTTGATCGTCCGCGGCAGTAAAACGCTCTCCGAGGTACGGCTGCACCCCAAGTGCTTCAAGCAGGCCGTGGGTAGCATAGGTTACGTCGATCTGTTCCGAACCATCCAGCCTTGTGTATACGTGACGGGTATTGTCGTACCATCCGATATTCGCGAAGGAACGGGCATCGCGCTCAACTTCCTCCGTATCGGGAAGGGAGAAACCCAATTCCTGGGGTGCGCCGCCTGCTCCAGACATAGGTTCGGCTTCGCTAATAAAGAGCAGTCGACTTGGATCGGGGTACGGCAGTGGTCGTAACAGGACCGCATTGACCAAACTGAAGATCGCCGTATTGCCGCCGATGCCGAGAGCCAGCGTGATCACCGCCACCGCGGTAAACCCCGGGCTTTTCCGCAGCATGCGGAAACCATATCGCAGGTCTTGGAAAAAATTCCTCATACTTACCTTCGTGCCTCAACGCGACCACGGGAATCTGCCAGCAGGGTTGGCACGAAGGCAGCCACAAGAGGTGATCACGCAAATTGCTTGCTTAGAAGCAGTTAGGATTGAAACTGCCAAATTGAAACGGCCCATCTTTGTTCACTGCTGGGAGTGAAGTGTCCGAATGCGGACAGTTGTATTTTTGAATCTTGCGCGTGGTTCTGATTTTTCTCCGCTGCGGAGTTCTTCGCCGGAGATAGCGGCTAACTCTGAGCCATCAAACTTTTCCAGCGCTCCCAGGCCTCGCTGCGCGCCTTTTTGTCGGCGTCTTTGGCGTCAGGCGCTTCGCCGGAGCGCATGAAGCCGTGCCCCGCGCCATCGTACGTCACCGGCTCGAAGATCTTCCCCGCGGCCTTCATGTTGGCGATCGCGTCGGGAATCATTGCGCCGATTCTCGCGTCATTTCCGGCAAAAAATCCATACACCGGTGCTTTGATGCGTACCATAGCATCCTTATCGGGCGGCGGCCCATAGAAAACGAACGCGGCCGCCAGATCGCCACGATTGGTCGCAAAGCGGAAGCTTTGCCCACCACCCCAACAGAATCCGCCCACAAACAACTTCCCATTCGAGGCCGGCAGTTTCTCTCCGTAGTCCGCAGCGGCATTCAAATCCGCCGTGACCTGGTCAGGATTCAACTTGCTGACAGCCTCATTGGCTTTCCCAGGTTCGAACGAAGAGCTTCGGCCACCGTTCGGCCCCATGCCGGAAAGCAAATCCGGTGCTACCGCGATGTATCCCGCCTCCGCCACCTGGTCCGCCAAATCCTGTACCCAGTCCGTCATGCCGAAAATCTCGTGAATAATCAGCACCACCGGCCGCTTGTCTTTCGACTCCGGATATACAACAAACGTGTCGACAGACCTGCCGTCGTGCTTCACGGTCACCCATTCGCTGTGACGCGGCGACTTGGCCAACTTTTCCTTCGCCCAATCCTGCGCCGACGCCGCTTGCGCCGTGGCCAGAACCAACAGGCTCAACAAGATTCGTTTCATCGATCCCCCCGGCAATTCCTCGGCAGAACGGCGACGACGAATGTCCGGTTCTGCTGCCCCGCATCATACATTTGGCATCTCTGCTTCCTCAATCCTAAATGTCTCATCCGACGCGAGCGCTTTGCGGCTGCGAACTGAAGTGCAACCTGCGAACCTCTGACTCTTACGTCGCTCTAAGTCTGCGGAGTGGTTTCGGCAATTTGACCTCAAACCTCCGCCCTCACTCACTGGCCGCTAGCAATCAACGACCGCTTCTCAGCGATATACTTCTCCACCTCTGCATCCAGCAGCTCCAGGGGAAGCGCACCATTTCGCAGCACGGCATCGTGAAAGTCGCGCACATCAAACTTCGTCCCCAGCTCTTTTTCTGCGCGCTGACGCAACTTCACAATCTCCAGCTGCCCCGTCTTATAGGCCAACGCCTGCGCTGGCCAGCTGATATACCGGTCGACTTCCGCGAGATTCTCCGTCGGAGCATGGGCCCGCAGATAATCCTGCGCCTGCTCTCGCGTCCATCCCATGGCATGAATTCCGCTATCGATCACCAGACGAGCCGCGCGAAAGCGCTCGCTCGCCAACTGCCCGAAGCGGTTGTAGGGATCTTTGTACACGCCGAGCTGCGATCCCAGCGACTCCGCATATAACGCCCACCCTTCGGCGTAGGCGCTGTTGTTATAAAACTTGCGAAAATCCGGCAGCCCCGGCAACGAATGCGCCAGCGAGATCTGGAAGATGTGTCCCGGCACAGCCTCATGCAGCACCAGCGCTTCCTTGTCGTATTTCACCTGTTTGTCCGGCTGATAGGCTTGCAAATTGAACCATCCCGGAGTGCTGCCATCCGGCGACGGAGCCTGCGCGTTCGACGCCGTCACCTGCTCCCGATCCTCGGGAATCGCTCGCACGCCATACAACAACAGCGGCATATGTTTGAACTGGTTCGGCAGCTCCGGCTCGATGATCTTCGCCGCATTGCGGCAATATATCAGCATCTCGTCCTTCGAGTGGAAGCGCTGGTCGGGATCGTTGGCGAGCTTCACCTCCAGCTCGCTCACGCTTCCCTGAAATCCCGTCTGCCGGGCGATTTCCAGCATCTCGGCCTCGATCCGATCGACCTCCTCCAGCCCGATCTTGTGAATTTCCTCCGGCGTCTCATTGGTCGTCGTCAGACGCCGGATCAGGATCGCGTAATACTCTTTCCCGTTCGGCAGGCTGGAAATCCCAACCTGCGGCCGCACATGCGCGGCATAGGTCGTCTGCATGTAGGCGAGCACCTTCCGCCACGCCGGACGAAAATCGCTCTCGAACGCATCCGTCGCTTCCTTGCGCAGCCGCTCGCGCTCCGCGTCCGGAATACTTGCTGGCATCCTCTTCAAGAACTGCAGCAGCGCCGTTTTGTCCGCATCCTGCCCCACCTGCTTTGTGAGCTGCTCGATGACAAGATCCGAAACGATCTTAGGCTGCGGGATGTCGCGTGCAATCGCCTCATTCATGATCTCGATGTTCTGATCGACGTATCGAGGGATGGCCCGGAGCCGCGCGATGATGTTCTCGCAATCCTTCACCGTAAACGCCGGCATCCGGTCGATGGTGATGTAGACGCCATTGTGGAAGCCGAACATTTGCCCCACGCGAAGCAGGTAGGTCTGCAGATCGAAGGCATCGAGCTGCGTGCGCAGGTCGTAGCGCAAGAGATCGAGGCTGAGCCGGTCTTCCTCCGAAAGCCGCTTGGAATCCGCCCCGGTCGAAAACTTGTCTGCCCGTGCCAGCGCCTGCTCGAGATGGGAGCGGCGCAAATCGCGACCCTGCTTGGAAAGATCCGACCAACGGTCGTCATATTCATGCCGCCCAATCGAGGTGGCATACTCCGGCGAATCGCGCAGCGACTGCTCGAAATAGTCAGCCAAGAATTTCGCCAGTTCCGACGACGGGGAAACAGACGCAGCCGATGAAACCGGGGCGGTTTGTGCCACGGCAGAACTAACCGCCATCGGCAGGACCAAAACGATCGCTGCCGAAACCACAACCCATCGAGCGTTAGCGAACCGAATCTTCATCATAGCTGTGCGATTATACCGACTGAGCGCTGGCTGTTGGGACTGGTGAGTGCAAACCGAGCTTCGAGCCCTCGGGACTATACTGTCACGACAGTGATGCCTATTATCCCAGACACGAGGCCAGCCGAATCTGGTACGTCGGCCCTAACACGGGAGCCCTGCCGGTGCGCATCGACAACGGTAACAACTCCGCCAGAGGATATGCGTTTTGCTTTGACAGAATGAAGACTTCGATCAAAAGAGTGATCACCTTACCTGTTGGGTGGTACGGCCTTCATGAGAAGGGAAAGCGCGTTCGCCAGGCTTTTGCTGCTCGCTTCTTCGCCCTTGAAATGCCCCAGGCGCACGACCACGAGCTGGTGAGATGGGATCATCAATGTGGTCTGGCCGCCTGCGCCTAACATGTAGAAGGCCTCTTTGGGCACAGGATACGCGCCGTCACCATTGATCCAGAAGAAACCGCCATAAATAGGACGCCCGTCCGCCTCCCAAGCCGGCGCCAACGTACGGACGAACTTTGCGTACCCTTCGGGCAGAATTCGTTCTCCGTTCCAGACCCCGTCTTGAAGGTAAAGATTCCCGAGCCGCGTCCAGTCTCTCGCAGAGCCTAGTTCGTATCCCTGCGTCAGAAAATTTCCAAAGGGATCTGTTTCGAGCACCATCGTCCGGATCCCGATCTTGTCGAACAGGGCGCGTTGCGGGAACGACAGATATTCCTCGCCGCGTTTCTCGACCGCCAATCGAATCAGATAATTGATCAATACCGGATCGGTGTTGTGATAACGGCCCACGGTGTTGGGCGGCCACTGTAACGGACGCGTCGCCGCGTAGCGGAAGGAGTCGACGCCGCCGGTGTAGAGGTAAAGATGGTCCGGATAGGTTCCCGACGGGTCATAGTCCGGGTCTTGGGGAGCTTTGATCCGCAAGCCACTCGACATGTGCAGCAGGTCGGCAATCCGGATCTTGGCGCGTGGATCACCCGCCCCCTGCCACTCCGGAATGGGCGCCGGCTGCCACAAGTCATAGACTCCCTGCTTGATGAGGATGCCCATTAGGGTCGCGGTCAAGCTTTTCCCCATCGACCAGCTTTCTAGCGGTGTGTGGAAACTGATGCCCTCGCCATACCGCTCGGCCAGCAGGCGTCCCTTCCAAGTCACCACGAACGCAGCGGTCATGGCGGCTGGCTCGAAAGCCGCGTCCACGGCTTGTTTCAGTTTAGCTGCGTCGATTTCTGGAGGCAGTGGATCCTTCGGCAAGACGTCACCCATAGGCCAGGGCTGCGTAGCTCCGTCGGGCAGACTCCTCTTGAGTTTGACCGGCGTGAAATGCAAAGAACTCTTGCCCACCGGCAGGGTCACGCACCCTTGGTCACCCAGGTATTGGGCCGTAACCGTCACTCCATTTGGCATGGTGATGCGGACAGCTTTGTTCACCCGATCGATGTGGGGTTTTCCGACCTTCGCACGCTCCGCATAGGGTGCCGTGAAATATCCGACGTTCTCGGCAGCAAAGTCTGGATCCAGGCCGGTTATGAACACTGCCGAGCACATGATTTTGGCGAAACCCGAAGTGTGATGTTCGAGTGGATCACCGGGAGGCGGCACATACGGGGTATCGAGCTCAAGCGATTTCGCTCTCGCGATGAGTGCATCGTTGCTTGAGACCGGTGTCGGGGGCATAGCCGCGCCTTCCGACCTCCCCGCGGGCGTTGAAGTCTGACATTCCACTAGGGCGGTGTAGACCAGGGTCACCATGAATGCACCTGCGATCGCATGCATCCTCAATGCTTCCCCCCAAACTCGCTGTGCGAGTGTAGCACCCCAGCGGAATGAGCGGTGAATTCTATCTGTGTTTCCGGGTCAAAAAGTTGAAAAACGGCCCTCGATACGCCGTAACCTCGAGTATCTCGTCTCGGTGGAGGTTGATACGGAAGAGGTCGGCGGCCCTTGGTCTAGACCACCGAAGCCCTGCATGCCTGGATTTCGCGCCCGTGGGCGGCTTGAGACGCCTTCGGAAAACTTTGTCCTTGTTTGCCGGGTACCCGACATCATTGCGCCACGGCGGCGGCAACGACTGTCTCGTTCGGGAACATTCTTTTGCAAATGCTAATCGTGATCAATCCCACCGGTAGCTACCGGGGAAGCCACCGTCGGCCACCAGATCCTGCCAGATCGCCATGGCGTTACGGCCACGGCTGAGGCCCAGCTCGATGGCTTCGCGAAACGGCTCACAGGCCGAGGCCGTAGGGGTGGGATTTTCCGATTCCACCCCTCGCAACTCCACGCCAAACCCGGTGGTCACCTCAATGGCCGGTTTTGCGGGGTTGGGTTTTCCTCTATTAGAAGGGGTTTCGGTGTTGAGGTTGGGGTTGGGGTTGATGTCGGGGTTCGGCGGTGTGCTCGAGCCGGTGGTCACCTCAATGGCCGGTTTTGCCGGTTGCTGTCTTCGCCTGCCAGGTGGTGCAACCGCGACTCCAGCGGCTTTCAGGTACGCACTTGCCGTTTCACGACGTATCCCAGTCTCCTGCTGGATGCGTCGCAACGACCATCCCAACTGCCCCAGTGCGAGTACTTGCTGTTTGGTTTGCTCGTTCAAGACATTGCTCATGCCGTCGAAGGCTAAACAGCCTCTCGCCGGTGTCAATGTCCGGAGTAGGTTCTCTTAATGGCCGGTTTTGCGATGACCTTTAATGGCCGGTTTTGGGCGTCCACCGAGGTTCCAGTGCACCAAGCCTAGATTCAACTCGGCCTGATGGTTGCTGGGATCCAGCTCGAGGGAGCGAGAGTAACCGTGTTGTGCTTCTCCATGATTACCGCAAAGAAACTGTACGGTTGCCCAGTCGTTCCAAAGTTCGCTGGTCGCATGCTCCGTAAGGAGTTCATCCAGGATGCGGAGAGCGTCGGCCGTATGACCATCTGCGAATGCTCTTATTGCTTCTTCGTGTTTAGCCATATGAGGTCGTGTCTTGTACCCCGACACGGCTCCTTGGACAATGCAAGCAATTTCATAACCTCATCTGCTTCCAATACGTGCGGCCGGACGATGTTTGCCGTTAGGCCAAATTGTCTGCTCCTGATTCGCCATAACGTGGAAGTCGGCAGAATCGGATCTGGCTATTTTTAGTCCAAAGTTCGATTTCGGAGTGATCCTCGGAAAGCTGCTCAACTTCTAGTTCTGGCTTGGAACTTTTCAGTCGCACGATTCGGACAGCCTTCATGTCTATCTCTAGGGGCCGATAGGACAGACGCGAACCGGTGACAATGGCTTATCTGGAAAACCTTATGAGCTCCAGCACGACTAATCTTGCTCGCGGGCTGGCGATAGCACCCGCTGTAGAGAATGAATGCGCGGGGAAATCTAACATCATCAATCCTGCAATGTGGCCGGGACAACTCCAGTCCAGGGAGTCGAGTCTCCCCAGGGTTTTAGGGGGCCATTTCCCTGCCCCGTTTAGTGCTGAACCGTTGGGAAGGACTGGCGCATTCTGCTCAACGGGACGACCAGATGATGTACGAGCAGGGGATCTCGCTGCTGACTTACCATTCGGCGAGCTCAAGCAAAAGGCTCATATCAATGTGGTAACCCGGGCCGCTGATCATGACCCTAATTTCTCGCGCATCATTCGGGAAAGGGCGACCGGGGTTTCCCTAGCCGGCTGGGGGCTGCCTTGTGGCTCTCAGACAGAACTGTGCGCTGGCTGGTCAGTGGTAGGCTGCCGCCTGGATACTGTACAGCTCCGAATACGGACCCTTTTTTGCCATCAACTCTTGGTGTGTGCCGAGCTCTACGAGTCGTGCTCCATCGAGTACAACGATAAGATCGGCCATGCGGACCGTCGAGAAACGATGGGACACGAGAATCGTGATGCGGCCGGTGTAGCTTCCCCTGACGTCTCGCGCCGCTGCGGCATAGCGCTCGAACAACGCATGCTCGGTCTCTGCATCCAGTGCGGCAGTCGGTTCGTCGAGTACCAGCAACAACGGCTCATCGCGCATGAAACCGCGCGCCAAAGCGAGTTTTTGCCACTGGCCAAACGATAGTTCGACTCCGCACGGCCAGGACGGACCGAGCTGCGTGGCGAGCCCGGAAGCAAGTCGTGCGACAACGTCGCCGGCGCCAGCGCGGTCCACCGCTGCCACCACTGCCGGTTCGTCCTCGATTCGGGGGACATCGCCCAACCCGACCGTATGCTGAGCGCGCAATTCGAAGCGGAAAAAGTCCTGGAATGCCCCCGCGAGACGAGATCGCCATTCCCTGGCAGGAAGGCGCGCCAGCGGCGTATGGTCCACCAGAATCGAACCCGAGGAGGGCTCGTACATCTTGGCGAGCAGTTTGACGAAAGTCGTTTTGCCGGCGCCATTCTCACCCACGATGGCGACGACCGCTCCCGCGGGCAGTGTTAACGATATATCATCGAGCGCCAGCTTGGACGTGCCGGGATAGGCGAACGACACATGATCGAGCTTGATGCCGCTGCGTAACACCTTGGGGACCGGCAGGTCGCCTCCCGCAGCCACCGAAGCGGCGTAGTCTTCAAGCCAAGCAAGCCTCCGCGACCCATCCATCCAGAATCCACGCAAGAATCCAATCTCGCCAACGGTCGCGCCGATGTAGGCAGAGAGGCGCGCTCCCGCAGCGAGCAGCAAGAGCACAGCACTGGCGGGCGCGCCAAGTCCGGACGACACGAATACGACCGCACCAACGTATGCGAGGCCGAATACCGCCCAGGCCAGTGCGTGCCACACGGCCGAGCCCCGCCGAGCTTCCGCCACGGGTCCGTACCAGCGCTCCCACGCCGCGCGGCGTTCGTCCACCAGCCGTCCGCCGATGCCTGTGACTCGCACTTCCTTACCCGGGGGCGCAGTTGTGGCAATGAGGAACAAATGACGCGCCAGCCGATTGGCTTGGGCTCCGCGTTCCTGTGCCGATCGCTCGACTTCAGGCCGCCAGGTCGAAGTCAGCACGGTCGGGACCGCCAACACTGCAAGCAACAATAGCGCGGGGTGAACAGAGGCGAGGAGCGCCAGCGTCACGCCCAGCCGCAGAATCCAACCGAGTGTCGAAAACAACGACACATACATATGGTCGAGCACGAACACCTGATTGCGCAGCATCGACAGGCGGTCGAGATATTCCGGGCGTTCCTGATGCGCAATCGTCGCGATGGACGCCAGTAGCCGAGCCACATGCGATTCGAGCGCGATCGTCACTTTATCCCGGAAGCGGCGCTGCACACGCGTGCTGACGGTGCGTAGAAGCCAAGTCGCGGCAGCCGATACGCCGAGGCCAACGGCCGCCCCTTCCACTAGGCCAGGGCGGTGTTCGAGAACGCCCTTGCCAAGCAACATCAGCCAGAGCGCAAGGTGTGCATCGGGCAGCGCAGCGAGTT